>CAISZK010000177.1 GCA_903889915.1 uncultured Bacteroidota bacterium | reverse complement strand
TAGCTGAAGCGGTTGCTGTTGAACTTGCTGTCTGTGCGTTTGTGTTGATGCTGAGCGCCATCACGAACATTCCTGCTAAGAGGATAATTGATTTTTTCATTGTTTTGTTTTTTTTATGGTTTATATTGCCAATGAATAGCCAAGAGTTATGCCAAAAGAAAGAACAACCATGCCAAACACAGTAAATCAGCAGAATGTGCTATTGTTCCAAAAACGAAAATGATCAATTATTTGCCAAAATGGGACAGTTGTTCCTTGCTTAGGACAAGATTTGGCTATTGAAGTATAAATTACAAACGCACATGTAGGCAGGTCGCTGCACTTACCATATTATTCCTTAATCTCTGCAACCACAGAAATCCCTTATCAGGGGCGGTTATTACCCATGCTTGGATTACAGGGATTGCCACCGGAACAATAACCAATAACGGTATAGGACAAATTGGAAACTGCCTTATTTATGACCTGAATTACAAGATCAGGTTTTTTATATTCATCCTTTAGACATTGCATTGTTTGCACATCATCATTTAAATCTACAGAAGGAACAAACTTAACCTGCTTCCAATCCTCAATGACAATTCCGTATTTTCCTGCTTTTGCGCTAAACTCAAATTCACCTTTTGAATCTGTCCGCAATTCCATTATTCTTTTGCAGGTGTCGGAGTTGATATCTCCATGAATTACCACTATCTTTTTATTAATGAAAGGTGTGCTTTTATAACTGTTGTCATTCGCTCTTATTTGCACGCCACCACACCACATTTTTCTGTACAGTACTTTTCCGCTAACTTCATAAAGTTTGTTTTTTTCAACTTCAATACTGTCAAGTTTATGTTTGGCAATACTGTCATCTTTTTTCTTTTTGATGCTGATCATTTCCTCTTTTGATGCCGGAGAATTACCATCCTGATTATGGTTATTGCAACCTGTTATTGCGATCAATAATGCCAGGATGCTTAATAGTTTTTTCATCTTATTACTTTGTAAACATTAATTCGTCAGAACAATCTCCCATTCCCCCGGCTCGTTGATGGTTATTTCCAGGTCAGGGTGTATGTAGGTTGTCTTTAACTTGTTTTGCGTGGTGTAGGTGATCTTTATGTTCACAGGGAAATTCACTTGCGAATAAACATAGGTGTTCGAGATCGTCTGGTAAGAGCCATTGTCCGCATGGAAACTAAAATCGGTTACATTCACATTTTGCATACCGTTTTGTTCCAACTTCAACGAAACTTTGCTGCCATCCCTTACCTTTGATATAGAGTACCTGTCAAAATCGCGGGCTATAAAAACCCTGTAGGGCGGAGGGACGATCTTTTTTACGAAAGTATCGTTGGCCCATATCCCGTTTAAAACACTGTCGGCTTCATTCAACTTATACATCAGCGTACCTTCGCCGTTTTTCATTCCGGCTTTCCAGGCGCCGTTATATTTATCACCGTTGGCCCATGTGTATTTGCCTTGTCCGTCGGGAAGCCCGTTTTTAAACCTGCCTTCGTATTTGTCAGTATCCTGGGCAACACCTTTGCCATTGGCCAATCCTTTTTTACAACCGCCCTCATATTTCCCGGCAATTTCAGGTTTTAATACTTTGCAGCTATCCTGTGAGTATGTTTCAGCCATGCCCGATAGCAGCAGTACAATGAATAGCGGGATAAGTTTATTTTTCATAATTCCTCATTTTAGTAAAACTTTCAAAAAAACCTCCTCATATTATTTCAGGGCATCAATTGCAGTTGCTTTCAAGCAACTGATAATAAAGTTCAATTCCTTATTGCTTTAGCATCATTCTTTGTTATTATGAGGCTATAGCCTCCCTCAAATGCAGGATTTTCTCTTTTTTCAGTCAGTTGAAACTGACTGCAATTGATGATTTTATTTTAAACTTTTTATAAATTCTGTTTCATCACCATTGATGATTACTGGTGAAATTCATCCTCTATGGTTTCCCTCAGATCATACAGCAACCATTCTTTTTTCATCACCGATGACTTTTCAGTCTGCAACAATTTTATAAAATCTTTCACGCCTATGGGGTCGTTTCCATTGCCATGTATCAACACAATACTGCCTTCGTGAATTGACTGCCCCTTGGCCAGCCATGCATCGCATCCAATAGGGATCAGTCCGTATTGCAGCACACTGTCCACAACACTGGAATCAGACACCAGCCCGGGGAAACGAAAAAACACCGACGATAGCAACCCGTGCTGCAGCATAGCTATTTCGGTTCCCAGTATTTCAAAATTAAGATCAGTTTTTGGCTCCAGCAGAAAATTATCTTTCAGCGGAACTTTTGGATTGTAATGATGATTGTACGTGTGGTTGATCCACGTCACTGCAATCTCGCTCGAGTCAATCAAACCCTTCAGCCATGCCAGGTCTTTGGAATGGGTAAGCATAAAGCGGCCGGTGATGGATGTTCCCAGCGGAACCGGCTTTTCTGTTTTTTGGAATTCCGCGATCAGCAATGTGAAGATGATCCTGTCCAATGGTTTTTTTGAAGGACACAGATCAATGGTCAGAGTCACCCCTTTTTCGCCGGGAAAACCATGCGTAATGCCCGAGTTTTGCAGCGAAAACGATTGCCTGTCCGCAGCCTGAATGGCTTTGATATATGCTGTGTTTTTGAAATCAACCAGTATTTCCTGCCAGCTTAATGGTTTTACAGCCATCTGCCCTGCAGGAATGATCATCGTCTGCAGGCTGTCCGGGTCAACGCCTATGTAGAATTGCTTCCCTGCATTTTCGTATTTTCTGATCACCACAATGCTTTTGCTTTTATAATCGCCCGACCCAAAACACACTTTGTAATCGCTGATATCATTCTGTGCAAAAAGTGGCAGATTGCCCCACATCACAACCAGGAAAATGATGCTCAACGATCTTTTCAAAATGGCGTGAATATGATGGGGGGTAATGGGCATTTTAGTGTTCAAATTTACATTTCTTGTTTTAAAATTGGAGGAGGAGGTGGTGGTGGTGGATACATCAATTTTAAATACTCTCTATTGAAATCCAAAGTATCTTTCGTTTTTTCAAGTTTTGTACTATCACACAAGTCTATTAGCCAGTAATATGTTTTTCTAACTTCTTCAGGTAAACTTGCTGATTGTGCTTTTATCTTTTTTATTTTGTTGTTATACTTTATTTCAATGTATGTCGGTGGGTCGTCAACGGAATGATCATAAACTGAATCTAATTCTTTGTACTTAATTTTTTCAAATTTAGCATTTATAGAGTCCCAATTTGCTTCGGTAATTTTACCAATGTAAAACCCTCGTCTTTTGGCATTTTCTTCTCCATGATATTTTATTGTCAAACTGCTATCTACTTCAATAATTTGCATGGGACAATTCCCGAAACAAAATCCTGTCATAAGTGTTATTTTACTAATTTCATTTTTTCTTTTCACTTTTATATCACAACTAATTATTGTTGAAATAACAGAAACGAAAATTATCAATTTTGTTAGTTTCAAAGTTCTCCTGATTGTATGCCTTTCCCAACTCATAACTTCATTCATATTTCCTTTGTTGGAGCCAGTTTCCCAACGCGTTCTTCCAAAGTATAAAGTTAATGCCTGTTAATAAATCATATCCTTTTTATCAAGATTTTTATTGATCAGATTTACAATTTTCTCAACATCCGGGGATGCATTTTCAATTTCTCCGATATAATCGTATTCGCATTTCAGGCTTGTTTCATTTTCATTTAATTCAATTGAAATACTTGCTCCGTCAAAACTATGTTCATGTTTAGGAAAATCGAATTCTTTTAATGTCCTTTTTGTCAAATTATAAATTTCAAGTCTTTCTTCGTTAGTGATATTGAATTTTATTTTTTTCTCAAGAAAACATTTCGATTTTCCGTTAATAGAATCATTTTTGCTTATGTACTTTTCTACACTGATGCTGTCAGTATTTGCTATCGTAACGCAAAAATAAGGTTCCCATGGTGCACCATAAGTTCTTATGTAAATAGTCCAAAAATTTTGGGATTTATTAGAGTCATTCATTTTTCCATGCCTTTTTCTTTCATTACATGAAAATAATGTGATTATCAATACGAAAAGTATAAGTTTCTTCATGTTAATTGTCATTAATGATTGGCTTGATGTACCCATAATATTTGATTGAGCGCGTTTCCCAACGCCTTCCTCCAAAGTGCATTCCTATGATGGATAGTGATGGGCATTTTTATTTTTTCATTTTGTGTATTGTCGTCCTTAAATATGTTGAAAATGTCTTGACATCTCCAGTCAATTGTGATGTATCTGTGTCTATATAAAACTTTTTAATTATCCTATTCCTATCTTGAAGTATTTCAAAATAAATTCCACAACCATCTGAACAATCCGGACAACCAAATTTTTCTGATTTTTTATTTGTTGTAAGTAAATATTTTGGGATATGTGCTACAATGTCTGATGCTAATTTAAATTTATTTCTATCGGTTATTTGTGTCGCGAAATTTATTTCTCCATTACTTCTAAAATAACTGTCTGTATAATCTACAAATAGAGTATTCGCATTGCCCATCATATTATAACAGTACATAGTTGCACAGTTTTTATTACATTCTCCACAATAAATTCCAAAAATTATTTGGTCGAGATAAGTATTATTTACTTTAATTGTATCTTTCGTAATGCCTTTATTCTTTGAATTGTCGGAATTATTACAAGCAAATCCTAATATCAGTGTTATAATTATTAATACGATTAAATATCGTTTCATGCCATTGCCATTTATAAATTGCCTCTGTTGGAGCCCGTTTCCCAACGCCTTCCCTGTTGGAGCGCGTTTCCCAACGCCTTCCTCCAAAGTGCATTCCTATGATGGATAGTGATGGGCATTTTAATGTTCAAATAAATGAAAGTAAAAGTACAAAAGTTTTTTCAAATTATAATTGATTCAAAGTCAATACAGCAATAATAAAATCTATTATCAATATCCACCACATGAAAAGACCAAAGCTCGAAAGAAAAATCAATCGTTTTACAATTCTTTTTGGTTTTTTGTCAGTCAAACTTTCAATCGCTGATATGTCAACGAATTGATTCATATAGTTTCTTCTAACTTTATAAGACCAAAACATAATAAAATTAATTAGTGTTGGTTTCATACCGCTTGTCAATGTTTGCAAATTTGCTCGTCTAATTGTTAACCAATGATTAATCTCAGGATATTGTTTATCCAGTAAGTGTCTCAGTCTAATTTTATTTACAGATGAAATAATCAAAAAAATGATCATCGTCAACCAACAAATAAAAAATATCAATATGCATAAGATTAGTATCATTTCAAGCAATATTTATTTCTCTGATAGCGCGCGTTTCCCAACGCCTTCCTCCACATCAATCCTTTCGTATGGTACATTCCCAAACCCTCATCAAAACTTTATTTTGAATCAACAAATTTGTCATTTTTCGTAATGCCTTCTTTAATGATTTTGCCTTTGGGATCCATCAGTTTTGCATAACCGTTCAGCGTATCGTGCGTCCATGTGCCTTTAAGCATATTCCCGTTTTCATAATATTGGATGCCTTCGCCATTCCTCAGATCATTCGTAAAGTAGCCATCAAATTTCATTCCATTCGGCCAGGTGAACACTCCTTTACCATCTTTTTTATCATCCTTCCAATAACCATCATAAATCTGGCCTTCCGCATAGCGCGAAACTCCTTTGCCGTTTTTTTTGCCGTTTTGCATTTCTCCCGTGTACCCGCATTCATAGTGTATCTCGTATAAAAAATTTTCGGGATCTGCCGTTTGTTTGATAAGTTTGAATTTCTCATAATCCTTTTTAATTGCAGGCAGCAGATAATGCACGGTTGACGAAAAGCCCAGATGATCAATCACCACATGTGTCGCCCCCTCTGCTTTCAAATTCGAAATCAAACTGTCGGCATTCAAAGTATTCAAAAAGTTTACGGTCTTACAATTGGCATATAAGTAAAACAATTCCGGCTTTCGGCAAACCACAACCGAACTGGCCGGCAAATTCAATTTAACCCATTTTGCAAGCTCAAAATATTGATAGTATGGCGCAGGATAGTAACCTTTGGCATTTTTCGATAAAAATCCAATGCCGTCCTGTAACACAAAAATATAAGCCAAAAATAAAAAGGGGATAACACTTACCCTCGTTTTTCCCTGTAAATTAATTTTCCCCGACAGCCACAACAACCCGTCATAAACAGTCAGTATCGCCAGCATGTATATCAGCGGTATGATGATCAGAATAAATCGTATTCCAACCCACACATCAGGCCATAACATCAGCACAGCAAACGTTCCCGCCAGATAAAAAATCAACAGCCATTTATGTTCACGAACCCGCAAAAGTCCCGCAACCACAAGCAAAACAAACAAAATACCTATAAACCAATTCCTGTCCTTTGGTGTTGTATTATTATAAGTGTTGGTATTGTCAATGCTATAGCCAAGCATTGCGCTTGGAATTTCCAGCGATGCATAGCGCACAGCATTATTCTCAATCCGTGCAAACCAGTCAGCAGCCCGCATATTGCCCAATTCCGGCTTATACGGGTTTTTCATCACCAGTTGACTTTCATACCTGCTTCCCGTAACCAGTTTGTTCCTCACATACCACGGAAAGGCACACAAAATAAATGCTGCAAATACAATGATTGCCAATTTCCATTTTCGCTCCAACAGCAGGAACAACAGCGAAGCCCCTATCAGCACAATGCCAAATTCACGGATGTAATAACTCAATATCAGAAAAACCAAAAACACCCAGAAATTATAATCCTTAAATGGCAAACCTTCCTTTTTCCAGCGCATAAAAAAAGCCAGCGCCCCCAGCGAAGTGAACACAAAAGGTATCTCCGACATCGCAATAAAGGAATAACTCAACAGATGCACGTTCAATGCCGTGATGATCGTGATCACAAACGAAAGATGTTTGTTCTTTGTAAACCTCAGCGATATCAGGTACAGAAATATCAGGCTGCCGAACAGAAAAAAACCATTGGCTTTGTTCATCACCTCTATTTTTTCACCAAAAACCTTCATCACCATGGCCGAAATAAAAGGGTAGCCCGGCGGATACCACGTGGCCGGTTGATTGGCTGGCGAATTTATATTCGTATATCCCTGCCCGTCAGCAATAGCTTTTGCAGTAATAAAATATACTGCGTTATCGCCGCCCAGGTATAGCTTCTTGTCATAAACCTTGTTGTAAACAATGATCACAACGATCATTATTATGAAAAAATACAGCAAATCCAGCCTGTATTTATTCTTTGCCATAATTTGAAGCTTTCCGCTGCCGGCTTTTGCTTTTTGTTGTGCCATGGGTTATCTTAATTTATCTTCTAATAATGAGGGTTGCGTAATGGGATTGCAGATCTTTTCGGGAGGTGCAAATTCGAACCGACAGAATAAGTACTTGTCTGTCTTCATTTACTACAAACCCTTTGTATTTACACCTTTTTTTCAGTTAATAATATTTTTATTTATTCTAAAAGTTTCGTGTCGAGCATTGATAAAGATTGATGAATTCCCTCATCAAACAATCGTCCACTTAATTTTATTCTTTCATTTATTTTAATCTTTTGCTCGTCTGATTTGTTAGCGAAATAAATTATTAACTCTCTTTTATGTTCCTTATAATTAATCTCAGTCTTTAGATAAATATGTCCCCCTTCTGCTCCTGTTGTCTTCACTTTAAAGTTGGTCAGTTCAATTTCAAAGTTTGATGTCTTATCAAATATTTCCCAACTCATTTCAAAACTCTCTTTGCTAATTTCTGAAACAACAAAATGTTCCTTGAAGTCTTTAAGCAATAAATTATTGTCTGTCCAATAGCCATAATTTTTTTCATAGGGTATTTTCAATATTACTCGTCCTTCACTATCTAAGCCAATTTCTCTCTCAGGAATGCCTGTGTCCTCATCACATTCTATAAGCCAGTATTTAACAACATCTATTTTATTTTCAAAGTCTGGGTTTGCTTTAGGAATAAACATATGCAAGATACCTACCAATACTTTCTTGAATGAACTTTTTAACCATCCATCTTTTAAAGCCTTATCACAGCTTCTTGGAGCATTAAATTGTATGTAGGTTTTTTTCATAAATTTCCGCCAGCAGATCCCGAAGTTTCAGGATTATTGGATAAAAATTTTCAAGTTGTAAAAGTATTAAAAAAATTGTTTGATTGATAATTTGTTGAATTGTTTGATTGTTTTTTTGCTTATTAATTTATGGGACTTTTGGGACATTGGGGGCATTGGGGTGACACGCGTTGGGAAACGTGCGCAACTAGGTAGGGTAACTCATCAAAATCGTACAAATCAAAAGCATAAAACATATTAATTTGGATTTAGTTTATAATTATGTGGTTCTATTTAATTCTAATTCTATTCGTTATAACCTTTTTTCAATATGTCGTCCTGAAATTAATCTTGTCATCCTGAAATAAAATTTGTCATCCTGAAATTAGATTTGTCGTTTTGAAATTAAACTTGTCATTTTTTGATTCAGATTGTCATCTTTTAATTCAACTTGTCATTTTTCAATTAAGCTTATCGTTTTTTAATTCAACTTGTCAATTTAAAATTCATTTTGTCGTTTTTTAAATCAACTTGTCAATTCCGCTGTTTAGGATTTGTTACGTGCCGGAAAGGATTTAATTAATCTATTCTGTTTTACTATCAGGATTTGCAATCCGACCAGAATTTTTTAAATAAATTGAACAGCTAACAATCCTTTTGCTCCTTAATAAATAAATGAAATGAGACTACAACAAATTTCAAAAACTTTTGTAATCTCGTCGTGTCTTTAAATCAAAGAGGGTTGAAATACGAAACGGTAAAAAATGTAAAATGTAAAACAAAAAAATGTAAAATGTAAATCAGAAAAATGCAAAATGTAAAACTCCGCGGAACCTTGAACCTTGAACCTTGAACCTTGAACTTTAAACCTATTTCCTTCCATGCAAAAACACCCCAAACGCCCCAAACTCATCCCCCATTTGTTTTGCAAGCTTATCAATCTCCCTGATGTTTCCATTTTCCAGTGCGATGCTTTCAATTTGTTCAGCAATAATTTTAAGTTTCTGCGCCCTGATGTTTCCGCACATTCCTTTTAAAGCATGCACATTGATACTTATCTGCTCATAGTCCGTAGCCTCGGTGGCCTTCGTAAGTTTGGCAAGCAATGCAGGGAACGACTTTGTGAAATGTTCAATCAGTTCGTTGAACAAAGCCTGGTCGTTGCCGATGTTTTTCAGAAATTCCTTTTTATTGAATATTGCATCGCCATCCATCATGTTTGCCGCTGCGTCGGCCATTGAAATATTGTCGTGGTTGCCCAGGTATTTCTTAAGTGTGCCAAACAGGTCAATCATCTTGAAAGGTTTCGAAAGATAGTCGTCCATTCCGCATTCAAGGCAGCGCTCCCTGTCGCCCTGCATGGTGATGGCAGTCAGCGCCACGATGGTGATATGGCTTGTGCCTCCTTCCAGCGAACGGATGATGCGTGTAGCTTCGAAACCGTCAACCACAGGCATGTGCACATCCATAATGATAAGGTCAGGGTGCGAGGTCTGGTAAATATGCACAGCCTCCGAGCCATTCTGTGCGTTCAGAATTTGCGCCCCTGTTTTCAGCAGCAGTGCGTTCATGAGTTTCATGTTCATACTATTGTCTTCCACAATAAGTATTGTTTTGCCCACGTACTGGTCAAACTGCTCGGTTTCCACTGTTGCAGGCTGTGGTTTGGGTTCCTCGGCTTTGTTATACAAGCCGGTCAGTAGCTCATAAAGATCCTGCATTTTCACAGGTTTGGTCAGGTATTTATTGATACCCGCGTCGCGGCTGATTTCCTTGATGTCGTCTTTTTCTACCGACGAAAACATGAGTATCATGGGTTCCGAATCCAGATGAAGCTCGTGCCTGATCTTATTTGCAACGGTGATGCCGTCCATGTCGGGCATGTGCATGTCGAGGATCACAACATCGTACACATTGTTTTTCACGTTCGATGTTTTCAATATTTCAAGAGCCTGCAGGCCACCCGAAATGATCGTTGATTCCACACCCCAGTATTCAAGCATGTCGTGCATGATCTTCAGGTTGGTGTTGTTGTCGTCCACTATCAGCACTTTTCTGATATCGCCTATTTTGCCGGTCTGCCTGGTTACCTGGTTGGGCGAAATGGCGAGAGGTATTTCAAAATAGAATGTGCTGCCAACATTTTCCCGGCTTTCCACCCATATCTTTCCTTCCATCAGGTCGGCAAGGCTTTTTGATATTGAAAGGCCAAGGCCGGTGCCGCCGTATTTCCTCGTGGTTGACCTGTCGGCCTGCTCAAAGCTGCTGAATATTTTCGACAGTTTATCATTGGGGATGCCGATGCCTGTGTCGCGCACACTGAAGGTCACGTTGGTTTTCCCGTTTCCGTCTAGCGCAATGTTGTCCATCTTAACGCTTATGCAGATCTCGCCCTGTTCCGTGAACTTGATGGCATTGCTGATGAAGTTGGTAAGTATTTGACGAATTCGCACTGAATCGCCCATGAACAGATGCGGGAACGAAGGATCTATTTCAAAAAGGAGTTCAATTTCCTTGACAAATGCTTTGACATTTAAAATTTCGATGCTGCGTTCAACCATTTCGCGAAGGTTGAATTCGGTATTTTCAATTTCAAGTTTCCCTGCTTCTATCTTTGAAAAGTCGAGGATATCATTGATGGTATCGAGCAGCGAGTAGGCCGAAGTCTGTGCTGCTTCCAGGTATTCCCTTTGTGTTTTCGAGAGTTGTGTGGTCAGGGTAAGTTCGGTCATACCTATCACACCGTTGATCGGCGTGCGTATTTCATGGCTCATCAGCGCAAGGAATTCCGATTTGGCTTTGTTGGCACGTTCGGCTTCATCCTTGGCCTGCCTGAGAAGTTCGGTGTCTTTCTTGCGTTCGGTAATGTCGCGCACGATACCCACGGCTCCCCACAGATCATTTGATTTTATTGCCGACAACGAAATTTCAATGTCAATTTCTGTTCCGTCTTTCCGCAAACCCGGAAATTCAAAAGTCTTCCCGACATAGTCACCAAGCCCGGTTGTTTTAAACTTTGAAAAAGCGCTGTTGTGCGCATTCTGGTATTTTTCAGGTGCAAGGAGTTCGTGCATGTGCTTACCCAAAACCTCCTGTTCGGTATAGCCAAAAACTTTAAATGCTGCATTGTTCCAGAATGAAAGCAGGCCGTCATTGTCAATCATAATGATGGCATCGTTGGCTGAATTGGTAATGGTGTTTAATTTCAATTCTCTTTCCTGAAGCATTTTTTCGAACTGTTTCCTTTCGGTAATATCAATCAGAATAGTCAGAACAGCAGGTTCATTGTCGTAGATTATTTTTTCAGTTTTAATTATGACGTTAATTATTTTTCCTGATTTTGAACGGACGTCAGTTTCATAATCTTTTATTTCCTCAGTGCCGGAGGCTCTTTTATTCATAGCTTCCATCACAATTCGCTGGCTTGTTTCGGGCAGGTAGTTCATTATACTTGTGCCCACAAGCTCTGCGGAAGAATAGCCGATAACACTTGTTGATGCATCATTCACAAACTGGATAATGCCATCTTTGTGGATCATGATCATGTCGGGCATTTTGCACACCAGCGTGGAGTATCTTTGTTCGCTGTCGCGCAATTCCTTTTCCATGGCATTTCTTTCAGTAATATCAGCGAAACTTTCAATACCACCGATGACGTTGCCCTGCAAATCTTTTAAAATATCCACGTTTTTCAAAATAGGAATAATTCTCCCGGATTTGTGAGCAATTGTACACTCACGGTTACTAATTGGCTTCGGTAGGCTGGAATCATACAGACCACAATTTTTGCTGCAAGGCAGCTTTGCAAAATCGAGGCATGATTTTCCGATTATTTCTTCGGGAGTGAACCCTGTTATCAGTTCAGCTTTTTTGTTCCAGCTTGTAATGATCTTATCATTGTCAACAGTGAAAATGGCGCTTGGTATCACTTTGTAGATCATCTGGGCGAATTCGTTTGCCTCTCTCAGCGCCCGCTCAGCAATAGTCTTTTCGTTTATTTCTTTCAGAAGACTTTCCTTATGTTCGTCAAACTGGTTGATGATCTGCGCCAGTTGTCCAAACTCTCCTTTGGTTTTGGCAAGTTTCTCAACGTTTCCGGTTTTGCCGCCCGAAAGCCCTGCAATAAGTTTTTTCAGTGGAAGAGTTATCCATTTTCTTGTAAGGTAAATAATAAAAATAATGATCAGGATCAACACAAGGATCACCATCAAGGCGAGGTATTGCATATTGCTCATTTCCTTGTCAAGTGAATTTGTTTTGAAAAATGTGACTTCAGCAATAGTGTTATTGCTAATGCCTTTTATGGAGTGGAAAATGGTATCGGTTTTCACGGAATTGCCTGCAACCGGTGTATTGCGGATGCTTACTTTAAACCCTGTTGCTTTTTGCAGTTCTGAAATGTATTTATCGTCCCATATCTTGGCAAAAATGAGGTAACCGTATGCTTTGGTTCTTTTCAGTCCATCAACAACAGGCACAATTGAAGCCCCAAAGATCTCATAAAGATTATCTCCTGACTTGCTGAAACTATGCACCACCTGGCTGCTTCGGAACATTTGTTTTATTTCATCCTGCGAAAGAATAACCGGTTTGTGCACGGAGTCGGGCTCATCGAAAATAAGTTTGCCTTCTTTTGAATACACAGATAAATTTGTCATTCCATAGGTGGCGCGGATTGTTGTGAAATTGTGGTTTGCCCAGGCCGTGTCCTTGGTTTTTGTGAATGAAACCATCTCATCCCATGCGCCATTATCTTTTACGGGTTGAAGAAAAGATTCGACTTTAAAGTCCAGAACTTTTTCAATAATTTGTTCGTCACCCAATCGTTTCGACTCACGGTATAGTGAAGTCTGGTGATAGGTTGTGTAAAGGTATCCCAGGAATAACAGAAGGAAAACTGCAAACACACTGACGAGAAGAAATGTAATTTTACGCTGGATTTTCATGAGGGTTTTATTTTGAAATTTAAAGTTGAGAAGCCTTTGTTTATTAAAAAATTGAACAATGGATTTCCCACTGTTTAATTCCGCATTATTTTCAATTTTATGATTTTTCAAAAGTACTAAATTGATGTTATTTTACAATTCGTATTATTACTAAAATTACCATGAAGATGAATGAGCATATAACTTTTCACCCTCATGGTAAAACACAATGCTTAACTGTTTTTTCAAACAGAAAGCATTGTGATAACCAATACTATTTTTAAACTACGAAAAGGCCGCAATCACTTGCAGCCTTTTTTTTCTTGCTTAACAACACTATTAATTGTAAGCTATAGTCACATCGAATGAACCGGTGTACAAACCTGCATATTGTCCTGCGGCTACATTTACTGTTGCACCAACATTCAGACCAGCCTGACCATTTTGATCTAAGGTAGAAGTAGCTCCTAAACTTGATACAAAACTGTCAACTGACATCAGTGAGTTACCGTCTGACAGGTAAATTGTACCAGGAAGAGTGATTGCAAAAGTTGCAGAAGCATAACCTGTGATTGAAAACTGGGCAGCGCTGTTAACGTTACCTGCAGAAATCAGGGTTACACCACCCATACCAATTCTTGATCCGTCAGTAGCTATCGTTACTGTTCCTGCTATAGGACCAGCTGCGATGTTACCAAATGCGAGATCTACATTTTTTGTAATTTCCAGCGGTGTTACTATGCGGGCGCTAGCTGAAGCGGTTGCAGTTGAACTTGCTGTTTGTGCGTTTACAGAGATGCTGAGCATCATTGCGAACATTCCTGTTAAAAGGATAATTGATTTTTTCATTGTTTTGTTTTTTTTATGGTTTATAATGCCAATGGATAGCCAAGAGTTATGCCAAAGGAAAGAGCAACCATGCCAAACACAGTAAATCAGCAGAATGTGTTATCGTGCCAAAGTCATGAATCATCAATTATTTGCCAAAATGGGACAAACATTCTTTGGTTTGGACAGTTTTGGGAAGAAATAGATATACAAACAGCTTCAAGCTGGCAGAAAATAAGGTTGATTTGCTTTAAAAGTTGATAACTTGTTGATGTTTTGTTAACCTTTAGTTAACATTAGTTTTGTAACTTTGCCATAATAAAACACCTGATAAAAATCATTAAGTAATGATATATGAAAACAATGGCCTCTAATACAATGCTTTCTTTCAATTTTAAAATTACAGTTTTCCTTTGTTCCTTGCTTCTTTTGATGGGAGGAAAGAGTTGGGGGCAGGCAACCTTGCCAATCTCCACAACAACGCTTAGTGCTACTTCATTGCCTACCGGATTTACTGGATCGCACTTGGGTGGAGATTATTCAACACCAGTAAACCCTTCTATTAGTTTTAAAACTCAAAATAATACTCCCGCAAGTGCGTCGAATTTAGTAATATATTTTACAGGTGTGCCTGGTACTTTAACATATACTTGCAAAGGGAATCCGAGTTCAGGAAATTATGTGGGAAATTTTATCGTTCAAGAATCAGCAAATGGCACTAGTTGGACAACTTTAAGAACAATTGCTGGTAATGGCATGGTAACAACTAATGCAGGGACGACATTTACTGATAACCCACAGAGTACCACAAGATATATTAGATGGTATACTGATGCTACTAGTAGTAATGTTGCTTTATGTAATATTGCGTTAACTTCAGCAGCTTTCGCCCCGCCAACACTAACCGCTGCACCAAGTGCAACAGTAGATGCTCCATTTAATGTAACATTTACAGATAATGCTTCCTGGAGGGGAGCAATAACAAGTATTACAGTTGGAGGTACAACACTTACTTCGGGTTATACGGTATCACCCGGTCAAATTACTTTTACCCCATCAGCATCTGCACCGGCTAATTTATTACAAACAGCTACTAACAGATCAATAGTTGTTATTGCCACAGGATACTCGAACGCAACAGTATCACAAACAATAGGAGCAGGGACTGCCAGAAAACTGGGTGTGAGCGGAACACTTTCTGCTGTTACCACTGGTGGTACATTGGCATCGCAAACAGTAACCGTTCAGGACCAATATGGCAATACGGTAACTGGTAGTTCAGCAAATATAACTGCTGCTGCCAGCACATCCCCTTCATGGACTATCGGGGGTACAACATCAGTGAACGCATCAAGCGGCTCAGCTACTTTTAGCGCTATTACTGCAACCAATCCTGCGGGGGCTACGAACGCTTATGTAACTTTTTCTTCAAGTGGTCTGACGGGGGTTAATTCTGCTACTTTTAATATTAATCAGTTTAGTTATTTGAACGGTCCTTCTTTTAATTCAACAGAAGATTATTACTCTGCTTTGTCAATGAGTGGCACAGGGGTGACTGGTTTTAGTCAATCTTCCTTAGGTGCCAACACCCAAAGCGCTCACGATGTTACCGGCTACTATTATAATAATGCAAATTATTCCGCCTCCAAAGGGATAACTGCTGTTGCCGGTACAACAGTTAATTATTCTATCACTGATGGTACCGGATATGCTATGTATTTGGACATATTTATTGATTTTAATATTAGTGGAACGTTTGGAGATGTAACGACAGAACACCTGGTTACTTTGGGTACTGTTGCAGCAAGCGGTACTGCTACGGGTTCTTTTCAAATACCTATTGGAACAGCGTCAGGAACCTATAGAATGAGATTGGTATATCAGGGTCAGTCTGGTAGTACTTCTTTGACAAATAGTCTTGACTACTATGTGAATAGTCATGCTCTGAAATACGGTGAGTCAAGTGACTATTATGTAACAGTAATGCCTAACTATTATTTAATCAATCCTTCAAACAGCGACCCCACAGTAGCTTCAAGCTGGAATACACAAGCCAATGGTAGTGGCTCAGCTCCATCTTCGATGAGTGCTGTAGGGAATTGGTATGTTACTTATAATGATGCCACAGGAGCCAGCACAACATGGTCAACCTCATGGACACCTTCCGGTACTGTATTTGTAACCCCGGGCAATGCGTTTAATATAAACGGAACAATAGATTTGGGCAGTACACAACAAATAGCCGCAACAGCTACATCAGCAACCATAAATGTTAAAGCCGCAGGATATATAAAAACGAGCAATGCGAATGGTTTTTCAGGAGCAAGCAATACTTCCATCAGTAGCACAAATAATCCAACTATAACACTTGATCCGGCATCAACTGTTGAGTATTATGGAACAAATGGAACAAGTCAAACAATATCCAACACTTCAACTTATGGAAATCTTAAATTGACAAATACTACCGGTTCTGGTAATGCAACAAAAACAGCAGGGGGAGCATTGACAATTGCCGGTACATTAACCATTGGTTCATTCAGCACCTTTGCCGCCGGAACCAGCTTTGCTCATAATATTGGGGGCGATTGGACCAATAATGGAACGTTCAGCTACACCACTGCAAGTGTGATTAATTTTAACGGAAGTGGAACACAAACAATAAGCGGAAGTTCTGCAACAGCATTCTATGATATTACAGTAAATAAAGGTTCTGACGTAACCAGTGTGTTAGAATCAAATGGAGTTGGAGCTATTTCAAATACCCATGACTGGACAATAAACAGCGGCTTGTTTAAGATGACTACCGGTACTTTTATGGAAATTACGGCAGGTCCCATTATCCCTGCTACAGCGGGTATCTGGGTAAATGGTGCAACCCTGACCGCCGGTAACTATTCCTACACTAACAGAGGATGGTTTAGGGTTACGAGCGGTACAGTTGGAGTTGGAACCAATGCGGGAAATTCCTTTACCAATCAATTCACAGGTTATTTCGATGTTTCAGGAACAGCAGTAATAAATATTGCGGGAAGATTGGAAAATTCTGCCAATGGAACTGCCAATGCAGGAGTTCCGGGTACAGGAGTTTCAATTACCGGAGGTACAATTATTCTTTGTATGATTGGCAATGCATCAAGTAATACAGGTTCATTTCACATGTCAGTATTGTCTAACTTAAGTATGACTAATGGAACTGTAATTTTTCAATCACCAAATTCAGCCACGACACCATTTTATGATATCAATATCATCGCGGGTGGTACAAAGTCTATAAGTGGAGGCACCTTCCAGATTGGCAATAGCAGCACAACTACAGGTAATATTTTTCTTGTTAACAGCGGCATTCCATTTTATAATCTGACAATAAACAGTTACAATTCTCCCAATGTAACATTAGTTTCTGATCTAACCATCAACAATCAACTAACAATGAATGGCGGAAACCTCAATATTGGCGCACTTAATTTAATTCTTGGCGCTTCGGTCCCGGCAATTTCCGGCTCATTTTCTTCCACAAATATGATCATTGCAGATGGTGGAGGTGAAGTGCGCAAAAATGCAACATCTACTGCAACGGCTTCCTTCACCTTCCCTATTGGAGACAACACAGGAACCGCTGAATATAGCCCGGTAACTGTTAATGTTACCAGTGGAAGTGGTTTTAGCTCCGCATACATCGGAGCCTCGGTAATTAATCAAAAACACCCGAACAATTCAAGCCCTACATACTATATCAATCGTTACTGGAAAATAAACGAGTTGAATATTAGCGGATGTGTTGCAAATGTTACAGGAACCTACACTGCTGCTGATGTAGCCGGTGGTTCAGTTGCAAGTATAATATCTGCCCAGTTAAATGGATTAACCCTTCCCTGGATAAAAACCGGCGGAACTGCTTTATCAGGAACAACCCTCACCTATACCGGGGCTATTATAACATCCGGTGTCAGGGCTGACTTTACAGGAATTACTTTGACAAATCCTTCGGTATCCATAAGTCCAACACCAGGCACAAGCGCATGCGTGGGTGCTTCTTCACCAACACTTACTGCCAACCCATCAGGGGATGCTCCATTCAGTTATTTATGGTCAAACAGCGGAGGAACATTGGCCACTACTGATCCGCCAACAACATCAGCAGGTACAACAAGCTATAATGTTACTGTGACAGATGCCAACGGAAACACTGCTTCGGCAACAGTTGCAACAAATGTAACCATAACAGCCCTGCCATCTGCCCCCACTTCAGTTACACCAGGCAGTGGAGTTGTGATTTGTAGCGGTGGAAGCACATCTCTGAATGCAACATCTGCAGGAAATACAATTTATTGGTACACTCAGTCTTCAGGTGGTTCAAGCATTGGAACCTCTTTCAGCGGAGCCGATTTCACAGTTTATCCTGCAAGCAGCACAACATATTATGCAGAATCTGTATCATCAGCTGGATGTGCAAGCAGTTCAAGAACTGCTACTGCTCTCATTACTGTGAATACAACACCTTCTGCTCCTACGGGCAGCTCTGTTCAGTCATTCTGCCTGACTGCATCCCCAACAGTTGCAAATTTATCTGCAACAGGGTCGGGAATTCAATGGTATGCTGCTTCAGGTGGAGGAAGCCCGTTATCAACGAGTGCAGCATTAACGAACAACACCCATTACTATGCAACACAAACAGTATCCGGTTGCGAAAGCACATCACGACTGGATGTAACTGCAATCGTGAATTCCAATGCCGGCATCAGTTCAGTTACAGGTACACCAACAACATTATGCATTCTCGGAACCGTTACCTACTCTGCCAACACTGTTGTGCTGGGCGGAGGTACCGGCTCATGGAGTAGTGACAACACTTCAAAAGCTACAGTAAATTCTTCAACAGGATTGGTAACAGCAGTGGCTTCGGGTTCCTGCAACATCATTTATACCATTACAGGCGGATGTGGTGGCACTTCACCATCTGCACAAATAGCTGTAACAATAAATCAGAATGCCAGTATCAACGGAGTCTCCGGAACAACTCCCATCTGCATGGGTGCAACAGCTACTTATACAACAACCGGTTTGGTTTTGGGTGGAGGCTCCGGTTCATGGAGCAGTGATAACACGGCAATAGCTACTGTAAATTCCACAGGTGTTGTAACCGGAGTTGCCGTCGGAACAACTTATATCGTTTACTCAATTACCGGATGCGGAGGAGTGCCTTCTGCAAAACAATTGTTAACTGTTTCTCCAAATGCAGGCATTTCTTCAGTCACTGGTTCCACTCCTCTTTGTTTAGGCGGAACTGCTACTTACTCTGCAAATACTGTCGTATTGGCCGGAGGTACCGGTTCATGGAGCAGCGATGATAACTCTGTTGCCACTGTTTCTTCCTCAGGCGTGGTTACAGGAGTTGCTTCAGGAAGCTGCAACATTATTTATACAATTAATAATGGATGTGGCGGTGGCGCTCCTTATGCACAGCAGGCTGTAACCATAAATGCGGATGCTATGGTAACTTCCATTACAGGCACCAACCCACTTTGTATTGGCGGAACTGCTACCTACAATGCAAACACTGTCACATTGGCCGGAGGCGCCGGTTCATGGAGCACCGATGATAACTCTGTAGCCACTGTTACTTCTTCAGGCGTTGTCACAGGCGTTGCTACGGGAAGCTGCAACGTTATTTATACAATTAACAGCGGATGCGGCGGTGGCGCCCCTTATGCGCAGCAGGCTGTAACCATTGATTCGAATGCAATAGTAACTTCCGTAACCGGAACAACTCCTCTTTGCGTGGGAGCAACGGCAACTTACATAGCCAGCGGTATTGCCTATGGCGGAGGCACCGATTCATGGCTCAGTACTTCCACTTCCATTGCTACTATCGATCCTTCAACCGGCGTTGTTACTGCTGTGGCTCCTGGTACATGCTATATCAAATATCAGATAATGGGAGGTTGTAATACCGGTTCCAACGGAACTGATGCAAAGCAGAAAATTACGATCAATGGAACAGGCACATGGGCAGGTACTACCAGCACTGACTGGAACAATGCTTCCAATTGGTGTGGAGGTGTGCCAACTTCGACAACAAATGTGGTCATTCCGTCAGGAACCACTTATTCACCTCATGTCACTTCAGGTCCTTCCACACCTGCCGTTTGCAATAATTTGACCATTAATTCCGGAGCGGTATTGACTGTTGATGCAGGCAAAGCGCTTACTGCATTTGGCACTACAACTCTGGGTGGCTCGCAATGTCTCATTCTTAAAGCAGACCCTTCAAATGCTGCTACTCCCGTAGGTTCATTCATTGATAATGGCATGGCCGGCACAGGAACTGTTAAGGTTGAAAAGTATCTCTCGTTGAGCCGTTGGTGGTATATTGGTTCGCCCGTTATAACGACAACAGGATTGAATGCCTTCGGTACTTTATCCTCAACTCCTGGTAATGGTACACGTGTTTTAGACTGGAATGAAACAACGCATGCCTATGTCACTATTGTGAACACCGACAACCTTGTTCCAGCACTGGGATATGCTTTCCAGGAATACGGTGGTTCTCCTGTTACGGCAACTTATACAGGAAAACCTAACTCAGGAACTGTAACAGCAAATCTTTCCTACACCACTGGTACCAAACAGGGATTTAACCTTGTGAGCAACCCATACCCATCAGCCATCAATTGGGGCAGCTCCAACGCTCCTCAATCAGGATTGACCCAAACTCATCTTGAGTCAACCATTCAATACAAGGTTCCGGGTACTTATGCCACATGGAATTCCAGTGGAAACGGCACAGGTGTTAATGGCGGCACGCAGTATATACCGGCCATGCAGGCATTCTGGGTTCGTGTTGCTTCAGGAAATGCTACGGGCAGCATTCAATTTACCAATGCCATCAGGGTTCACAGCAACCAGGGGACCTATAAACTCGGCGACCCGTCCAATTTATTCCGCATGGAAATTGCCAGAGCCGGTTTGGTTGATGAAGCTGTTGTCACATTCTATAACGGTGCCCTTGCCGGATACGAAGATTATGATTCGCAGAAAATGTTGTCCGACGAAGCCAGTTATCCGCAATTGTACACCATCACAAACGATGCTGTAAATGTTGCAATCAATGGTCAGCCGGCATTGACTTCCGGGACTGAAACAATAGTTCCTGTAGGATTTGTGACCTATGTTGCCGGTAGCTTTACCATAACTGCTACCAACCTCGGGCAGTTTGATGCCACCACCACTGTTTATCTCGAAGATGCCGTATTGCATATTACGCAGGAACTTTCTTCAAACAGTACCTATACTTTCACTTCCGCAACTGGCACATTCAACAGCCGCTTCAAGCTGCATTTTAATAAAACAACAGTTGCTTTGCCTGTTCATTTGCTCAGTTTTGATGCCAGATGCTCCGGTGGTAATGTTGATATCAACTGGTCAACTGCCACCGAAACCAACAACGACTATTTCACCATTGAGCGAAGCACAAACGCTTCTGACTGGAACTTCCTGAAAAAAGTAACTGCTGCCGGCAACAGCAACAGTGTGCGAAACTATTCAACTATGGATAACGATCCTTTGAGTGGCATTTCATATTACCGCCTGAAGCAAACCGATTTTAACGGACAAACGGAAGCTTTCAATGCAACGGCTGTAGATTGCATTGCTGAAAATTCACAGATACAGATCAACTGCTTTCCCAACCCCTTTACATCTCTTGTGACTGCAGTGATCAATAATTCCGTTTCGGGCAATGCCAATGTTGATGTTTACAATATCTTTGGAAGTAAGGTTTACAGCAAATCCCTCAGCCATGACGAAATGGAACTTAAAACTTTTACATTGGATCTGGCCGCCCTTGCAGAAGGAATTTATTTTGTGGAATTCCACTCCGAAACTTTTTCAGGGATCACGAAAATTGTGAAAAATTAATTCCAAATTGTCCATTAGCATAATTGGTATTTTTAATCATGATTTGTGAATATATTATTCCTAATGGACAACTTGTGAATTTGATTATGGGTTAATAGGATGTTTCAGTTTCAATTCTTATTTCAATTATTCCTTTTTTTCTCCAAATCAAACTTCAAAATTATAAAGGAAATTGTGCTATGAAAATTTCATAACAGCATAATATCGGAAAATTATTTCCTAACTTTATGAAAACCATACTCCAATTATTCTCTTGTAATTCAATTTAATAAAAAGAGTTATCCGACAACAAACGACAACAAACGGATAATAAACGAATATAAGCGCTTAATAACCGAATCAGCTTCCGGAGAGGGTGTTACTTTGTATCATAATTTTAAAAAACTTTAAGGTATCATTAAAAAAAAGGATT
>CAISZK010000176.1 GCA_903889915.1 uncultured Bacteroidota bacterium | reverse complement strand
TTAGAATTTTCTTCAAATTTTGATTAGAAACCAGACATCACAGGTGGCGCCGTTTGAACCGGTAGGGTGGCGCTGATTGAACCGGTAGGGGTGGCGCCGTTTGCTCCGGTAGAGGTGGCGCCGAATGACCCGGAATAGTCACCTTTGTTGATGCGTGCAGCAAATTGATGATGCGTGCATCTTCAAGGTAATGCAGGAATTGGATTACAGAATTCCTCGGAATCCCGGTTTTTTCACTAAGTTTGGCAATATTCGGTTTGAAAGGCGGCGATTCGGCAAGAACATAAAGCAGTTTTTTCAACTTATCAACACTTGCAAAACTGATTTCAGCAGTATAAGGCAGGTCGGATTCCAGTGCAAGATTGATTGTGTCTTCAAGTCGTTGATAATAGGTTTCAACATCTTCAGTGAAATACGGGTAATAACCATATTTAAGGTATTCCCTGAATTTTGCCAGCGGCTTTACTTTTGAAATCACTTTTCTGCTGAATTTCACATGTTCGTTCAGTATGTCATTCAATGCTACAACTGGAAAGTTAAGATCGTATTTCAGCTTTAGGAATTCTCTGTAGGATAATCCGGGCAAATCATACATGATGGCTCTCCGGCTCAGGTCAGCCTTTGATTTTCCAATACGCAGGGCTGAAGAACCTGTGAAAACCACTTTCACATCAGGATGGTCGTCATAAATATTTTTTATTTCCTGCGACCAGCTTTTATAGTGATGCACCTCGTCAAGAAAAAGAAATTTACCTCCTTCTTTGATAAAAGTGTCAGCCATTTCCGCCAATGAATTTGCAGAAAAATATATATCATCAAGGTTGACGTAAAGTACATTGCTTAAATCGCTGAAATGTGATTTGATGTATTGAAGCAACAGCGTGGTTTTACCGGCTCCTCTTGCGCCTTGAATCCCAATCAGGCGGTTGTTCCATCTTATCTGTTCAGACACATCGCGAACAAAAGAAACATTGGTGCGTTCAATTTTTGCATGAAATTTTTCAATAAGTTTTCGCATAATAAGTGCTTTTTGTAAAAAGCAAAATTACACAAAAAATGATAAATGCAAAAAGCAATTGAATGTTTTCAGTTATTGAAGGTCTTCGCTCCGCCACGTTTTAAATAATGGTATTTACAATCCCAGCCAAAAAACGACCAAGACAAACATTTCATACCGAATCGGAATAAATAAACTACGGTACAAATAATACTGTTTTGTTCCTCTCGGTATTGCAAAAGAGAATAATGGTAATCTGATCAAAGCAAATGATGCGGAAAAAGGAAACGCCTTTTTTTGTCCTGTTTGTAAAACTGAACTTATTCCCACCTTCCCCAATTGTTTTTCATTTTAACAACATGATTTCCGTAGCAGAAAACATAAGTGTTACCTTATTTAGCAAAAAATAAATTTTCATACAAGAGAAATCAGAACTTATTTTTTTTAAGAAAATCATACTCATCCTCGTTTATTTAATTTAATTTTGAGGACAATTTGAAATGTTTTTGAAAGTGTAGAAATAATTATTGCTAAACAACAAAGTCATGAAAAAATTATTACTCTTTACTTCTCTCTGTTTTCTTTTTACTTCAGTAGCAAATGCTCAACAAACCACTTTTTCAAAAGTTATAAATGACGGACCTCTACAGGTAGTTGGTTATTCCGTGATAAAGTGTTTTGATAATAATTACATGCTCGCCGGGATAGATGAAGGTGCTGCACTTGTGCTGAAATTGGATACTTCGGGAAATATTATCTGGAAGAAAACTATTGGAAACAATAATGGCGGGGTTTTTACCGGCATTATTCCAACAAAAGATTCAGACTATGTTTTGGCCGGAAGCATTTTTAATACAGTTAACTCCTCCAATGATTTTTTGTGTGTGAAAATAAATTCTGCAGGAGACACGCTTTGGACAAAGGAAATTGACATGGGTTATAACGATTATGCTCTATCGGTTCAGCAGACTTATGACAATGGATATATCCTTGCCGGATACGCTGGTCAGAATTCACCGGTCACTTCAAAGATAGCCGTTGTGAAGCTTGATTCTTCAGGCAATTTATTATGGGGGAAAAAATTCACCGGAGGAAATTTTGACAACTGTGCATACTCAATAAGGCAAACACCTGACAGCGGTTATATGATGCTTGGTTATACTGACAGCCTTTCAAATTATGACACAAGAACAATTCTGATGAAAATCACTTCTGATGGAAATATTGTTTGGACAAAAAAAGATCATTCCGCTTATTATTCTACTGGCTATGATATGGCACTTACCGCGAATGGAATTGCCTGCTACCTGGTTTCATCAATGTACAATATCATCCTGAAAACTGATTTTGCAGGGAATGTTGCATGGTGCAAAACTTATGGTGGAAATGGTAATTACTATAATTCTCCGGCTCCAAAAATACATCCTGCATCGGATAGCGGATTTGTATTCTTATCAGATATGTCATTACAAAAAATTGATTCTGCCGGCAATCCTGTGTGGTCTAAATCATGGATGTGTATCAGTACGACTGACGTTGTTGAATCAGGCGACAAAGGATATCTGATACTTCTTAACGGGCCCTTAATGGTTACAAAATCTCCAATAGTTACATGGGGAGAAATCGCATTAATTAAAACAGATTCATCAGGAAATTGCGCCACATGTTTTATGGGAAATTCAACTCATACCCCCACTACCTACCCTATTAATTTTATTCCGGTTTCGTTTACAACAGTAACCGGTGCTGCCAATATAATTTCACATCCTGTTGTAGCCGCAGCATCATTGAATGAAAGAAGCGGGTGCGTTGATGTGATTGGTGGAATGAATGAAAGCGAAACAAATGAAAATGCTATCGCAATCTATCCTGATCCAACTTATGATCATCTTTCTGTTGAATGTTCTTCTCCATCCACAATAGAAATTCTAAACATCCGGGGGCAGCTTTTAAAAATCATTCCAACAGGTGAAACCAAAACCATACTTGATGTTTCCTTTCTGACATGTGGAGTGTATATTGTGGAAGTGAAAACAGAAAAGGGAATTAAAATAAAGAAGTTTGTAAAAGAATAAAAAAAGTTGCAGTTGGCAGTGGCAGTAAACAGAGTGCAGCTTTGAACTTTAATCAACAATTTTAAAATGTCCCACCCCTCAATAAGGTGGAACATTTTTTATTACTGTAAAGAATAGGAATTTTTGTAACTTTGCACCATCAATTCTCACAACCATGATACGTATTGAAATTGAATCAAAAGATTTGAAACTGCTAAAGTTGCTCGAATATTTGCGCTTGCTGCCCGGAGTTAGTATTTACGAAGATGAGGAGAACATTGTCAATGAAAAGGATTATCCTTATTCAAAAAACACTCCTAATGAATTGACAAAAAAATCGCTTGAAGATTGTCACCAGAGAAAAGGAACGCACGCAAAAGATGTTAAGGATTTAATGAAGAAACTCAAAAGCTGATGTTCGGGATATTTTATTCTACACAATTTAAAAAAGACTTTAAGAGAATCGAAAACGATAAACACAAGGTTAAAAAACTTGAATCCGCTATAGAAATATTAATAAAGGAAGGAAATCTTAAAGCTAAAAAATTCAAGACACATAATCTTAAAGGGGAATATGAAGGAGATTTTGAAGCGCATATTACTCCTGACTTTCTTCTAATATGGTATGTTGTAGATAATATAATTTACCTTTCCCGCACAGGCTCTCACTCCGAACTATTCAAATAATCCTTGATCGCGCTCGTCACCACGTTCTGTCTTTGCCTGCCGCGATTACTTATCGGGAGATGCGAGCCAACAGGAAAGCACAGCTTTAAACCAAACTACAAAAGTTTTGAAAACTTTTGTAGTCTTGATGCAAAGATGAAACCTTTTTTATTCGGCTATAAAACACTTTCACTTTTTTTCAAAGGGTATGAAAGTTATCGAAGAACAAACAGAAAAAGGAATTTCTGTTAAGAAAATTGTGAAAGAATAAAATGATCCTTGATCAATGGTCATTGGTCAATTCAATCGTCAGAGCCAATCTGTTCAAAAGAGCGCCCTCACAAATGACGTATGACTATTGACAATTGACATTATTCATCCAACTTCAATACCGCAAGGAATGCGGATTGTGGGATCTCAACATTGCCAACCTGCCTCATACGTTTTTTACCTTTTTTCTGCTTTTCAAGTAATTTACGTTTACGAGTAATATCGCCTCCATAACATTTTGAAGTGACATCTTTGCGGTAGGCTTTTATGGTTTCTCTTGCAATGATCTTGGCTCCGATGCCGGCCTGTATTGCAATATCAAACTGTTGCCGCGGTATCAACTGTCGAAGCTTTTCACAAATTTTTCGTCCAAACATTTGTGAATTTTCCCTGTGAATAAGTGCTGACAAAGCATCCACCGGTTCACCATTCAGAAGAATATCCAGTTTTACAAGGTTGGCTTCCCTGTATTCTATAGGATGATAATCAAAGGAAGCATAACCCCTCGAAATGGTTTTCAGCCTGTCGTAGAAATCAAAAACTATTTCGGCAAGCGGCATTTCAAAAGTTATCTCCACTCTGTCTGTTGTCAGGTACACCTGGTTTTTCAGTATTCCTCTCTTATCAATACAAAGGTTGATGACCGGCCCGATATATTCTGATTTGGTAATAATCTGTGCATTGATATAAGGTTCTTCGATCCTGTCAATGTAAGTTTCTTCAGGCATATCAGAAGGGTTGTTTACGATTTTCATAATGCCTTTGGTTGTGTAAGTATGATATGAAACGTTGGGAACTGTGTTGATGACAGTCATTCCGAATTCACGTTCCAGTCGTTCCTGTATGATCTCCATGTGAAGCATCCCGAGAAAGCCACAACGGAAACCAAATCCCAGCGCTGCCGATGATTCAGGTTCAAAGGTCAGGGAAGCATCATTGAGCTGAAGCTTTTCAATTGACACCCTCAGTTCTTCAAAATCATCAGTCTCCACCGGATAAATTCCGGCAAAAACCATAGGTTTCACATCTTCGAAACCTTTAATTATCTCGGTGCAGGGATTGTCAACATGTGTGATAGTGTCACCAACTTTAACTTCTCCTGCATTCTTTATTCCGGAAATGATGTAGCCGACATCACCAGCATAAAGGGTGTCTTTTGGCTCTTTTTCCAATTTGAGAACACCAACTTCATCGGCATTGTAAGCCCTGTCGGTATTGACAAATTTCACCTTATCATTTTTACTTAAAGTTCCATTAAAAATACGGAAATATGCAATGATCCCCCTGTATGAATTAAAAACCGAATCGAAGATCAAAGCCTGCAAAGGCGCATCATAATTGCCTTTTGGAGGAGGAACTTTCACAACCAGAGCCTCCAGGATATCATAAATACCGTAACCTGTTTTTCCGCTTGCAAGAATAATATCATCCCTGTTGCAACCTATCAGATCAACTATCTGATCTTTTACTTCCTCAGGCATAGCGCTGGGAAGATCCATTTTATTCAGTACGGGAATGATGGTCAGGTTATGTTCCAGCGCAAGATATAAGTTTGAAATTGTTTGCGCTTCTATTCCCTGCGCTGCATCTACAATAAGCAAAGCTCCTTCGCAGGCAGCAATTGAACGTGAAACTTCGTAAGAAAAATCAACATGACCGGGAGTGTCAATAAGATTCAGTATGTAATGCTTTCCTTCATGCTCGTATTTCATCTGGATAGCATGACTTTTAATAGTTATGCCCCTTTCTCTTTCGAGGTCCATATCATCAAGCACCTGAGCCTGCGCATCACGTGCAGAAACAGTTTCGGTATATTCCAACAAACGATCCGCAAGAGTGCTTTTCCCATGATCAATATGGGCGATAATACAAAAATTTCTGATATTTTCCATTGGGTGCAAAAATACAATATTAATCGTAATGAAAAATTATGCTGTGAAATCCGGACTGTCATTGAAGTCAATGATAGAATTTCTGTGAAACTTTTTTGCGCGATCAGCTATCACCAAAAACAATAATTTGTCATACTCTGAAATTATCAGAAAATAAAAATTATCCTCAATTTTAATGCTTGTTAATATTTTTATTTAATTTTGTATAAAATAGTGTAACTTTTTTGAATGTTTTGAATTATATGTTTACATAATAATCAATAAACCCGGAATTATGAAAAAAATAGCTACCCTTTTAATGTTGGTCTTTTTTTGCAGTTTTCAAACCAAAGCCTCTCACATTGCAGGTGCAGACCTCACCTATAGATGGATTGGGGGAAATGACTGGGAAATTACCTTCACTTTTTATCGGGATTGCAGCGGTATTCCGGCGGATGTTTCAGCAACCATCCATTTTGAATCGGCATCGTGCGGGCAGAATTTTTCGGTTGATCTCCCTCAAATAGCCGGATCAGGCGCTGAAATTACACCTGCCTGTCCGAGCCAGCCTACTACATGTACAACAGGTTCCATTTACGGAATACAGGAATATATTTATCAGGGTACTGTTACTCTTCAACCCTGCCCTGACTGGGTGATGTACTATTGTACCTGTTGCAGGAATCCGCCCATACAAACTATTGGTGCCTCTCCTGATTCCTATGGAATGTTTATCCCTGCAACGCTGAACAATACTGCAGCAGCAACACAGGGAGGTAATCCAAATACTTCTCCTCAATTTTCGAACAAACCAAATACAATTATTTGCCAGAACCAACAGTTTTGTTATAACCACGGAGCTATTGAGCCCGATGGAGATTCACTGGTTTATTCACTGATTGCACCCTATGATCAGGGACCTTCTCAATACTGGGGCACTTGTTCGGGAGCAGGTGGTGTATCTGTGGTTTACTCTTCACCATGGACGGCTACTCAACCACTGACTTCAAATCCGCCTGTGACAATTGATGCTGTGACAGGTGATATCTGCATGCTGCCGACACAGCAAATTATTACTGTGATGGCTGTACTTGTGCAGGAATACAGGCACGGCATCATGGTAGGTTCGGTTTTAAGAGATATGCAGGTGACTGTTCTTGCATGTACGAATCACCTGCCAACGCTGGCCGGTATTGACACAACTGCAACAAGCTATAATGTCAACGATACTGTTTATACATGGGCGATGTGTCTCGGTGATTCAATTGCTTTTAATATTTATGGCTTTGATCAGGATGGAAACAACCTTACAATAGTTTGGAACAGTGGAATACCAACAGGATCTTTTAATGTTGTAGCTAACGGAACTCCCAACACCTACGGGCATTTTAGCTGGAATCCTGTTTTCTCTGATGTAAGTAATGTTCCCCATTGTTTTACAGTTCAGGTAAGCGATAATGCTTGTCCATATTTTGGGACGCAGGTATTTTCATATTGCATAACTGTGAAAGGAATGAAGGTGGAATTAGGACCTGACACTCTATTGTGCAAAGGAGAATCGTACACAATAAATGCAGTGGTTGATACTACAGCCATTCACTACCACTGGAGTGTAAACGGAACTGCAGTTACACCCTCTTCCAATTTGCAATATGTATTCGATTCCCATAACTGGCCACCCGGAAACTACACGGTGGAGCTTATTGCTGATGATGGCAGTGGTACTGTTTGCCCCGGCGCAGATCATATCCAAATTCAGGTTGTACAATTGCCACATCCAAACCTGGGTAATGATACAACCATGTGCGACGGGCAGCAGGTTACACTGAATGCAGGCCCCGGAACAAATTATCTGTGGTATCCGATCATGCAGACCACTTCATCAATCACAGTAAGTACAGCAGGACAATATTACGTTGTTGTTGATGGCGGGAATAATACCAGGTGCTTAAACAGCGATACGATAAATATCAGTTATGTTCCCCAGCCACATGTCAACCTTGGAGCGGATACCTGCGTAACCTCAGGAATTACTCTTGATGCAGGGAATGCAGGATTTGGCTACACTTACCAATGGAATCCTGCATCCGCTAATCAAACCATCAGTGCAAATGTTACCGGGGTTTATACGGTGACAGTAACATATCCCGGCTCGCCCTGCCAGGATGTGGGTACTATTCATGTGAAAGTAATCCCTGATCCTGTCTTTGATCTGGGTCCGGATACTACTATTTGTTCTGTAGATAAGATCACTCTTCAGGGACCAACGAATGCACCCTATACTTACCTTTGGTTACCGGAAGGTTTCAACACTCCTTCAATACTCACGAATGATCCGGGCAACCATGTTCTTCATGTTACAGGATGCAAAACAGTAGCAGACTCAATGTATCTGACTATTGAGCCCTGCCCTCTCACAGTTCCAAATGTAATTACTCCAAACTCGGATGGACTCAACGATAATTTTGTAATTACCAATCTTGAATTTTATCCGGGCAGCAAGCTTGTTATTTTCAATCGTTGGGGAAATAAAGTTTATGAATCCAGCGATTATAAAAATGACTGGAATGGCGAATCCCATCATGATGGTGTTTACTTTTATATCCTGATCGCAAACGATAATACACCTGAAGGTCTCGAATATCATGGAACCATAACAGTGATCGGAAAGAAATAGTCAGGAAAAAAATTTCTTATTTTTCAAAACGGGAGAGCTTGAAGTTTTCCCGTTTTGATTTTTATGTGACTCAATAATTTTGTTAAATGAACTAAAAAAATTACCTTTGTTAAGCCATGTTAACGGGATTTGGAACTATCTTGTTTATTACGTAATAGAATGATGATGCAACAGAAACTCCACGGATTGTTTTTTATAATTTTTGTTAAAACATTATTTTTACTAATGCTGCATGCAATAATTAAAGTAATTTAGTGTTTCTCTTGTTTCAGAAAGAACATCATGCGAAGATTTATCACAATACTTTTTTTTCTGCTTTTTGTTTCATCATTTACTTTTGCCACACACATGAGGGCAGGGGAAATAACTTATGTCTGGAAAGGCGGGCTTACTTATGAAATTACAATCCTCACTTATACTTACACACCAAGTCTTGCAGACAGACCAAGCTATGAGATCTCCTGGGGAGATGGCACTACATCCATTGTTCAAAGGACACAAAAAATAAACCTGCCAAATGATATCAGCAAGAACACTTACATTGGTGATCATACCTATCCCGGTCCTGATACTTATATAATCTCGCTGGAAGACCCAAACAGAAATGCAGGGATCATAAACATTCCCAATTCTGTTGAAGTGCCTTTTTACATACAGACAACACTTGTCATAAACCCTTTTCTTGGCCCGGATAATTCACCTGTATTGTTAAATCCGCCTATTGATAACGGCTGTGTTAATGAACCATTCATTCATAATCCAGATGCTTATGATGCCGATGGAGACAGTATTTCCTACAGCCTGATACCCTGCAAAGGCGCCGGTGGACTTGACATTCCTGGTTATACTTATCCAATTGCAAGCAATAGTTTCAGCATAAATGCGGTTACCGGTGATTTGGTGTGGAACAGCCCGGTTGCTGAAGGCGAATACAACGTCGCCATCCTGATTGAAGAATGGCGTTACGGAACATTGATCGGAACGATCACACGGGATATGCAGATATTTATCGCAGCATGTAATGATCATCCCCCGGTTATCAATGACATTGCCGATACCTGCGTTCTGGCAGGGACTCTATTGACTTATCATGTAACAGCGACAGATCCTGATCATGGTGATATTGTCACTCTGAGTGCGACAGGCGGACCTTTTATGGTTCCTGTAAGCCCGGCCACATTCCCCACTGTTGTACATGCTGATACCGCATCTTCAGTTTTCACATGGCAAACTACCTGCGATCATGTTCAGGAACAACCATACCATATCACTTTTAATGCTACTGACAATTCATCCCCTGTACATCTGATAGCTATTAAAACTGTAATGATAACTGTGGTCGCTCCTGCACCGCCTAATCTTGTGGCTACCCCTGTTGGCAACAATATTCACCTGACATGGGATCCCAGCCCTTGCCCGAATGCTATCGGGTATAAAGTTTACAGAAGAAACGGATTCTTTGGGTATGTGCATGGTTATTGCGAAACCGGTGTCCCTGCTTATACAGGTTATATTGAGATTGCTACCATCACTGATATTAATGACACATTTTACACAGACACAAATAACGGTATCGGGCTTATTCATGGCATAGATTATTGCTACATCGTCATTGCGTATTTTCATGACGGAGCAAAAAGTTATGCTTCCAATGAAGCTTGTACTACCCTGATAAAAGATGTATCGATTATTACCAATGCAAGCGTCAATAATACTGATGCTGTCAATGGTTCTATTTATGTTGCATGGTCTAAACCGACCGCACTGGATACACTTCAGGCAACAGGTCCTTATAAATATCTTATTTACCATTCAAATGATCTGGCAGGGAGCAACCTTGTTTTAATTGATTCATTGAATAGTTTGAATGACACTATCTACACCGATACGCTTATCAACACTGTTGATAATCCCTGGTCATACCGCATTGACTTGTGGAATGAAACTCCGGGTGACCGTTACCTTATCGGAACCACACAAAAAGCCTCATCAATATTTCTCACGCTGACACCTTCGGATAACCAGCTATTGCTTGACTTTGCTCCTATCGTGCCGTGGGTAAATGATACATTTGTGATCTACAGGGCAAACTCATTTTCCTCTGTCTATGATTCTATTGGATATTCCACAACTACTGAATACAGAGATACCGGTTTGGCAAACGGACAAACCTTCTGCTATAAAGTTAAAAGTATAGGACATTACTTTGCTCCCGGATTGGTTGATCCAATAATTAATTATTCACAGAAAGTATGCGGATCTCCGGTGGATCACACGCCCCCCTGTCCTCCTCATCTGGACGTAGTTCCGGACTGTGAATTAATTGAAAATTCATTGGTGTGGACAGACCCCAACCATTCCTGTGCAAATGATGTGATTTATTATAACATCTACTATTCGCAAACTGATAACGCAAGTCTTGAATTGCTGGCTACAATAAACGGAGCTTCCGACACTACATTTCTGCATCAAAACCTGACAACAATTGTTGGTTGTTATGCTGTGACAGCAGTGGATTCATTCCATAATGAAAGTGCATTAAGCAACATTGTGTGCCTTGATATTGATAACTGCAATCTTTATCATCTTCCGAATGTCTTTACACCGAATGCTGATAATTGGAATGATTTGTTTGTCCCCTTCCCCTACAATTTTGTTCAGAAAATAAATCTTAAGATATTTAACCGCTGGGGAAATGTTGTTTTCACTACCGAAGACCCCAATATTAACTGGGATGGAAAAGATAAATACACACACATCAATTGCAGCGATGGCGTTTATTATTACATTTGCGATGTGTATGAAATAAGACTGTCGGGGTTGAAGAAGCGAACACTTACAGGAATCATTAATCTTTACAGAAAATAATTTTCCCGGAAGTCATTAGTCATTAAATAAAATTTCAGAGAAACATGTTTACAGGAATCGTTGAGCAAACAGGGAAAGTCGTAAAAATTGAGAAAGAAAAAGGCAACATTCATTTTACAATTGAAGTGCCATTTGGTATTGAATTAAAGGTTGATCAGAGCATGTGTCATGATGGTGTTTGCCTCACAGTTGTCAAAGTCATTCCAAAAAAAAATCAATACGTTGTTACTGCTATTGATGAAACTTTGAAGAAAACAAATCTTGGAACATGGAAACCCGGATATGAAGTGAACCTTGAAAGATCAATGAAAATGGAAGGCCGCATTGACGGACACATTGTACAGGGACATGTTGACCAGACAGCAAAATGCATTTCTGTCACCGAAGCTGACGGCAGTTGGATCTATGTTTTTGAATACGATCCTAAAAAAGGAAACATTACTGTTGAAAAAGGTTCCATCTCTGTGAATGGTGTAAGTCTTACTGTTGTTGATTCAACACCGAAAACTTTCTCTGTTGCCATTATTCCATTTACTTATGAGGTTACAAATTTCCATAATTTTAAAAAGGGCTCCGTTGTGAATATCGAATTTGATGTTATTGGAAAATATGTTGCAAAATTGCTGGAATCATATGGAATAGTTCCTAAGAAAAAATAAATACACCTCTATTTTTCAGCACAACAAACAAAGAAATCCGGAAATAAAAAATCGGTATTTTGAATTTTACTTCTTCGGCCGGTAGGTGATGAACTGGCTTATTAATAGCAGAAACATCGTAACTACAATACTCAATCCAATGCGCAAAAGAGTATGAAAAAATTCTCTGAAACTAAAAACTTCGAGAAAGAATAAAGGAATGTGATGCGCAAAAACCAGTATCAGAGAATAAGAGAAAAACCATTTGAAACCCATGTCACGCACAGTGGGACTGATTCCCTGTTCATACTCCTGCTTTGTGGCAATCAAACTCAATACTCCCGGTCTGCAAAAAGCCATGAAAACACAGGCTGCAGTGTTTATTCCAATCGTGTCAGTAAATAAATCCACAGACAATCCAAGAAAAAATGCTGACAACAGCAACAACCATTTTGGGGTGTCAAAGGGAAGCAACAGTATGAACAAAACATACAGGTAAGGATTGATGTAGCCCCCCAACTGAACATTGTTCAGCACTGCCACCTGGAAAATAACCAGGAAGATCATTCGCAGAATATTTCTCAGAACAAGGTTAATCATTCGGAAGATCTTTATTGATTTTGTTCAACTCGTTTTTCAAAATATTTTTTATAACGTAAGCATAAGAAATACTATTGAAATCAGTACTGAATTTTATTGTGATGGTATAAAAATCATCACCCTTTTCTATCTTGTAACCTAAGATCGTACCAATGATAATACCCTCCGGAAAACTTGTTGAATAACCGCTTGTAATAACGGTATCACCTGTAAGTAACTTCACATGCGTTGGTACATCTATAAGCTCTCCATACCTGTAATCACCGCCACTCCATTCAATCGTTCCCAGTTGTCCGTTCTTTTTTATTTTAGCGCTAATCTTGGAATCTTTGTGAAGAACTGAAATAACAGAGGAAAAATTTTCAGACACTTCTTTCACGATACCAACTATCCCCGTTGATGTGATGACTCCCATGTCTTTTGTAATTCCCTGTTTGCTTCCCTTGTCAAGCGTGAGATAGTTGTTTCTTTTGTTGGTAGAATTTCTGACAACTTTGGCACTCATGAATTCAAACTGCTGCGTATAGATCGTGTCGTTTGAATGATAAACCTTCGTGTCGTTTGCTTTCCTGAATTTTTTGGCTTCAGAAAGCAGTTTTGCATTTTCTTCCGAGAGTTTACGGTTGGCATCCGCAAGAGAAAAATATTGTGAAACGCTGTTGATGGTGGTCAGGAAACGACCGGTTATTTCGTTGGTAGCATTGATGAATCCGGCCTTCTGATAATAATTATTCTGGACCACCATGATAATGGCTATCACTTCCATAATAAGAAAAAGAAAGAAAAAATATTGGCGTATTAAAAAATCGAAAAAATTTTTCATACCGCTCTATGATTCTTTAATGCAGCAAAGCTTTTGGGTCTGCTATTTAATAAGAAATGTGAATTTGTCAAAATTCTTTAGTGCAATGCCGGTTCCGCGTGCAACAGCCCTCAAAGGATCTTCGGCAATATGTGTTTGAAGTTTTGTCTTAAGCGAGATCCTTTTATCCAATCCTCTCAGCATCGAACCACCGCCAGCAAGATAAATACCCGTGCGAAAAATATCAGCCGAAAGTTCCGGCGGAGTCATTTCAAGAGCATTCAGCACGGCAGCCTCAATTTTTGAAATTGATTTATCAAGTGCATGTGCTATTTCAGCATAGTTTACCATAATTTCTTTAGGAATACCTGTCAGCATATCTCTTCCGTGAACAGCATAGTCTGGAGGAGGATTGTCAATTTCAGAAAGTGCTGCACCCACTTCAATTTTTATTCTTTCGGCTGTGCGTTCACCGATATGAATGTTATGCTGTTTGCGCATGTATTCCTCAATATCATCATTGAATTCATCACCTGCAACTCGTATGGATTTATTGCAAACGATACCACCCAAAGCGATAACTGCAATTTCGCTTGTTCCGCCGCCGATATCAATTACCATGTTTCCGATAGGCTCAAGCACATCAATACCGATACCTATAGCAGCAGCCATAGGCTCATGAATCAGTCGTACTTCTTTTGCTCCTGCCTGCTCGGCAGAATCCCTTACAGCGCGTTCTTCAACTTCGGTAATACCCGAAGGAATACAAACAACCATTTTGAGTGAAGGAGGGAAAAGAGATTTTTTGGGGCTGATCATTTTGATCATTTCCCTGATCATAAATTCGGCAGCCTGAAAGTCGGCAATAACACCGTCTCTTAAAGGCCGTATGGTTTTTATGTTTTCGTGTGTTTTTCCGTGCATCATCATTGCCTTTTTACCCACCGCAATGATCTTTCCTGCCTGTCTGTCTATAGCTACAATAGAGGGTTCATCAACCACCACTTTGTCATTATGAATAATGACTGTGTTGGATGTACCGAGGTCCATTGCAATTTCTTTCGTTAAAAAAGAGAAAATTCCCATTTTCCTGTTTATTAAAAATTTGTTCTTATACTTGAACGTTTATAAAATGTTACAGTTTGTAACAAATATTGAGGTTAAGGAAACAAGGTAAAGTAAAAGTCTGGTGAAATTGCGTGCACTTACAACCTTACAACCTTATAACTTTATAACCCATCTCCCCACCTTTTACTCCTAATGTTTGAAATGCCTGGTACCCGTAGTCACCATGGCAATTCCATTATTGTTGCAATATTCAACAGACAATTTATCGTTGATCGAACCGCCCGGCTGAATTACTGCAGTGATGCCGGCCTTGTGTGCAATTTCTACACAATCGGCAAACGGGAAAAATGCATCCGATGCCATCACTGCTCCCTGAATTTCGAAACCAAATTCTTTTGCCTTTGCCAGCGCTTGTTTCAGTGCATCAACACGCGATGTTTGGCCAGTTCCGCTTCCTATCAGTTGCCTGTTTTTTGCCAACACAATTGCATTCGATTTTGTGTGCTTCACAAGAATATTGGCAAATAAAAGATCCGTTATTTCCTGCTCTTTTGGCGCAACAGTTGTAGCTACCTGCAAATCGCCGGGAACTTCAGTTTTCAAATCTTTGTCCTGTCTTAAAACACCATTCAGGATAGTCTTGAACTGATGTTTCGGCAGTCCCGAAAATTTGACTTGCAAAATTATTCTATTTTTCTTTCCCTTCAGGATATTCAGTGCATTTATTTCATAAGAAGGTGCAATGATCACCTCGAAGAAAAGTTTGTTGATCTCTTCGGCTGTTTCAGCATCAATAGGAACATTGGTAACAAGTATGCCGCCGAAAGCTGAAACAGGATCTCCTGCCAGTGCATCTTTCCAGGCATCCATAAGTTTCGGACGTGTGGCAATTCCGCATGCATTGTTGTGCTTGATGATGGCAAAGGTTGTTTCTTTAAACTCCATGATGAGACTAATGGCTGCATCAATGTCGAGCAGGTTGTTGTACGAGATTTCTTTCCCGTGCAGTTGTTCAAAAAGCTCTTCGATGTTTCCGAAAAAAACGCCCTTCTGATGAGGGTTTTCGCCATAACGCAGCGTTTTTGATTTCAGGAAACTTGCTTTGAAAACGTCTTCATCATCGTGGTTGAAATAATTGAAGATAGCCGTATCGTAATGCGAGGAGATCATAAATGCCTTGCGGGCTAAAGCTTTCCTGTCTTCACATGAAGTGAATCCTTTCTTTTCGTCAAGCAGTTTTATCAGATCACCATATTGCTCCATGGAAGAAATGACCACCACATCTTTAAAATTTTTTGCAGCAGCACGGATAAGCGAAATGCCACCAATATCTATTTTTTCAATCACTTCTTCTTCATTTTTTCCTGAAGCAACTGTTTGTTCAAAAGGATAGAGATCCACAATCACGAGGTCAATTTGCGGAAGCTCGTATTTGTGGAGCTGATCAATGTCGCCAAGGTTGTCTCTGCGTGCAAGAATGCCTCCGAATACTTTTGGATGCAGGGTTTTTACTCTTCCTCCTAGTATGGAAGGATAGGAAGTGAGCGATTCAACAGTGATGGCCTGGATACCCAGTTTGCAGATAAAATCAAAGGTGCCTCCTGTTGAATAGATGGTCACACCAAGTTCATCCAGCTTTCTGATTATAGGTTCGAGATTGTCCTTATGGTAAACGGAAATAAGGGCGTTTTTGATATTTTTCATTTTTTCCATACGGTTTTTAAGTTTTTTGCAAGTTTATTAATTTCAATCCAATTGGCAATATAATTCTTGAATTTTTTATTAAAATTTAGGAGTTTTATATTCAACACAGTAATGTTGCAGAATTAATAGTAATTTTGCTTTTTCAGGAAAACCGGAGAAATGAACGTAATCAAAATAAGCCAGTGATACTTTTTGCAAAATTATTAAGAGAAAGTTATTTGTTTGCCATCAATTCGCTATTGGTAAATAAACTCCGCACCATATTGTCGTTACTTGGAATTACCATCGGTATTTTTGCAATTATTTCTGTTTTCACCGTGGTTGATTCGATGGAGAAAGAAATAAAAAGCGGCATTGAATCACTTGGAAACAACGTGCTGTTTGTTCAGAAATGGCCATGGTCCTTCGGTTCCGACTATCCCTGGTGGAAATACATGAACAGGCCGGTTGCAAACATTCACGACATGGATGCCATCAAAAAGAAAAGCAATGGCGCTGATGCTGCCTCATTCATGGTGAACACAAGCAAGACCGTTCAACATCTTAACAACAGCATACAGGGAATTATCGTTATGGGCGTTTCGCAGGATTACGACAAATGCATGACGGTGGATATTGCCGATGGCCGCTATTTCTCGGATCTCGAATCAAACGGCGGGAAAAATGTTGTCATTATCGGTAGCTATATTTCAGAAAATCTTTATTCAAATGTTGACCCTATCGGGAAAGAAATCGGCATATTCGGGCGAAAACTGCAGATCATCGGTGTGATGAAAAAGAAAGGAGAAAATATGTTTGGCGACAACTCCGACAAAGAAGCGATAGTGCCGATAAATTATGTAAGAAACATATTGGATATACATTCCGAAAGCGTTGACCCCATATTGATCGTCAAAGCAAAAGCAGGAGTGACCAACGAACAACTAAAAGATGAACTCACAGGCATCATCCGTTCGGAACACCGCCTGAAACCGCTTGCCGAGGATGATTTTGCAATCAATGAAACAAGCCTGCTAACACAGGGATTTGAAAGTTTATTCTCGGTCATCACAGTTGTCGGATGGATCATTGGAGGGTTCTCCATACTTGTGGGAGGATTCGGCATTGCCAACATTATGTTCGTTTCGGTAAAGGAGAGGACAAGCATTATCGGCATACAGAAATCGCTGGGTGCGAAAAAATATTTCATTCTTTTCGAATTTCTTTTTGAAGCCATTATCCTTTCTCTTATTGGCGGCATCGTCGGGCTGTTGATCGTGTACCTGGGAACTGTTCTGGTGGCTGCTCTTACCAATATAAGTTTCACCCTTGGGTTTGGAAATATCATGACAGGGCTGGTCACATCAGGCATCATCGGACTGTTGTCGGGTTTCATTCCCGCATGGTCAGCAGCGCGATTGAACCCTGTTGACGCCATCCGCGCCAATCAATAATGAATTGATCTTACAAATGAAAACAATCCTGGTTTTACTCCTTGCATGCAGTATTTTGTTTGGATGCAATCATCCTGAAATCAAGGTTACTGTTGAGAAAAATGATTCTTCAATCAGTAAAAAACTCACGAAGAAAGATACGTCTGCAGCGACTGCAATTATTGAAAAAAAGGTTGATGAATTAACAACGACAAACAATTCTGTATTGGTGCAAACAAAGACCAATGATGAAATTATTGTGCTGTCTGCAACTTCACAAGGTTGGCATGGTGGTGTGAGAGGTTCAGGAGGAGGAACCAATTATGAGATATGCATCACTGCAGATCATTCTTTAAATATTGTTATTGACCAACTTTGGATAGAGCAGATATGGCATAGTTTCAGGTTGAATAATAAATCTGTTACCCTCAGTCCGGCGGGCTCACAGACATTCGATACGATTTATATTTATGCAGCAGATTACCACAAAGACCCGCTTTATAAATCTATTCAGAACAAAGATACTACACCGCAATCAACCAAACCTGATACCACAGGAAGGAAAGCCCCGCCATTTCCTTATAAGGGTGTAGCGCTAATAGGATACAAATATGGCAGCCGGCAGGTTTACAAAACAGTCTCTGCTTTTAAGGTCAAACCTGTTTTGAACTATCCCTGACAGGATCAGTCATGGGTCATTAGTCAATAGTCATTTTCGTAGTCAACCTGATCAAATTAACTTCATTGCTATAGTCACTACTATCTAATGACCATTGACTAATGACTATTGACAAATGACTCCGTGTAACTCAGTGTAACCTAAAGAGAAGAAAGCTTTTCATAAAAATTCGCTGAAATCAGACTAACTTTGCATAAATTTACAGATAACAGCAGCTATATGGAAAAGAAAAAAGTGATCCTGATCATCCTTGATGGTTGGGGCGAAGGAGATAAGAGCAAATCCGATGTTATCGCTAATGCAAATGTTCCTTTTATTCATAATCTTTATAAAAGTGCAGCCACATGCCATTTAAATGCTTGTGGTGAAGCAGTGGGATTACCTGACGGACAAATGGGCAACTCAGAAGTTGGACATCTCAATATTGGTGCAGGACGCATCATTTACCAGGATTTTGTGAAGATCAATCTGGCATGCAAAACCAATTCAATTGCATCCAATGAGACACTCGTGAAAGCATACACCTATGCGAAAGAAAATAATAAAGCCGTGCATTTCCTCGGGCTTGTATCCGATGGAGGCGTTCATGCATCAACCAAGCACCTGATGAAACTCTGCGACATCGCGAAGGAACACGGGTTGAATAAAGTTTATATCCACATTTGCACAGATGGCAGAGATACCGACCCACACAGTGGCAAAGGATATGTGACCGAACTTAGCGAGCATCTGAAAAACTCAGCAGGACAAATTGCAACGCTTGCCGGCAGGTATTACACAATGGATCGGGACAAGCGATGGGAAAGGGTTAGAGAAGGTTATGACCTGATTACAGCGGGCAAGGGAAGACCAACAACGGATATTCTACAGGCCATACAGGAATCGTATGACAAAGGAGTGACCGACGAATTTATCAAACCTATCGTGGTGGTCAATGAATGTGGTGTTCCTGTGGCAACCGTCAATGAGGGCGATGTGTTTATTTGTTTCAATTTTCGCACGGATCGTTTGAGGGAAATTACCACAGTACTTACACAAAAAAATATCCAGGAATTCGGGATGACCACCATTCCTCTTTATTACGTCACCCTGACCCGTTATGATGAAACTTATAAGGATGTACACGTCATGTACGACAAAGAATATCTTATCAATACAATGGGAGAGGTCATTTCAAAGAACGAAAGAAAACAATTAAGAATTGCTGAAACAGAAAAATATCCGCATGTCACCTTCTTCTTTTCAGGAGGGAGAGAGGATGTTTTTAGCGGCGAAAGTAGGGTAATGATCCCTTCACCCAAAGTGGCCACATATGATCTTAAACCATCAATGAGCGCTGTGGAAGTGAAGGATGCAGTGATAGCAGAAATACAAAAAGATGCTTTCGATTTCATCTGCCTGAATTTTGCAAATGCTGACATGGTAGGTCATACAGGTGTTTACGAAGCTATCCGTGAGGCTCTGGAAACAGTTGACAGTTGCGTGAAACAGGTGGTTGAAGCTGCAATAGGAAAAGGATTCAGCGTGATGATTACCGCCGACCACGGTAATGCTGACTTTGCCGTAAATGCTGATGGATCACCAAATACAGCACATTCAATGAATCCGGTTCCGTGTTTTTTGATGGATAAGGATTTTAAAGCCATGCATGATGGCAGGCTTTGCGATATTGCTCCTACATTATTAAACATTATGGGAATAAAGATCCCCGATGAAATGACAGGAGAAATATTAACAACAAAATGACAGGGGACTGAAAAGCCCATAAAACATTTTGCAATAATATCCGGCGATATTATTGCAAAATGACAACAAAAAACCACAGGTAAAAATGACCTGTGGGAAATCAGAAGTAAAATTTTAACTAGAAAATATCTCCGAAAGTACTATCGTAACCGTGTAAATTATTTCCATACGATTTGATATTCCCTTCTGTTATCTGGTATGTGCATTTTTCACCAACGATCTTTGAAAAAACAATTGTTGATTCTTTTCCGTCTTCTTCCTGCATCACTATTTTAGCCAGGTTCTTGTCAAATTCTTCAGCATCGAGATTTTCATAACAGATGGGGCAAATAAAATTTACCACTTCACCCTCTTCAAAGTTGTTATAGGTTGGGTGCATTTTTACACTATAATCTCCAAGTTCAGGACTGATCAGCACAAGGCCTGATTTTCCTTTAGTGGTTTTGGTCAAAAAAATGATACTGTTGGATACTCTTAGGTGTCCCTGACAGTGCGGGCATAAAAAGTTTATCATGATTAAAAATTTTTTAAAGTTTTAAGGTATCAAATGTATAAATAAAATTGCAGACGGGGCCTCATTTTCATTAAATATTTTCACCTTTTAGCCTTAAGGCAGAAAAACACTGATGAAATTTTCTTAATAAAGACCTTCAACAAAGCATTTCACAGCATAAAGTGTTTTATCTCTTGCTTCAAGGTAACCCATGTGGGCGATATCATGCAGCAATAAAGCCACTGTATCCTTTGGCATTGCCAATTGTTGTAAAATGACATCAAATGTAACACGGGTATCCTGTTTGCCTGCAATGAAAAGAACTGGGAAGCACGCATTTTCCAATATGCTTCTTCTATCTTCCCTGACCATCATTCCTTTTTGTGCAGCAACAATTGATTGTCTGCTCATAGCATTAGCTTTCTGAATCAAATTGCTGATTTCATCTTCCAGAAGTTTTCTATTACCCGAAGCAAAAAGATCGGGAATAAAGCTCATGATAAACTCTGTATGGTTGTTTTCAATGGCCTCAATTGTTTTTGCCCTGCTTATTTTACCCTGAGGAGTATCACTGAAAGACGAAGAGTGAAACAATCCCAATCCTCTTAAATAATGCGGAAATTTTTCAGCAAATGCAAGAGTAACATAACCTCCCATTGAATGCCCGATTATCACACATTTTTCAACATTTTCTTTGTCAAGCACAGCTTTTACCACATCTGCCATAAGCTCCATTGAATGTGTGTCACCAACACAATCGCTGCCTCCATGACCAGGTAGATCAATGCAAATAACTTTAAAATCCACACTTAATTCTGCTGAAAAATCATCCCAGATTTCAAGTGTTTCAGTAAAACCGTGAAGAAACACAACAGTGTGCTGATTTAATTTTCCTTCTACGGCATAGTGTATCCGTGAATTATTAAAAATAATCTCCATAAAATTTTTACTTTAGATTTTATCTCTGAATTTGAATGATACCTTATTTAAAAAGTCCTTCAACTTCTTCAATAGTCTTGGGAATTGGTTTACCAAGAACTTTATGTCCATCATCAGTTACAAGCACATCATCTTCAATTCTGATCCCGCCAAATCCCAGATATTCTGCCACCTTATCATAGTTGATAAATTCGGTGAATTTTTTTTCTGATTTCCATAAATTGAACAAATCAGGAATGAAATAAATTCCGGGTTCAACTGTAATAACAAAACCGGGTTGCAGTCTTCTTCCCATTCTCAGATAAGCAGTACCGAACTGATCGCTTGGGCGAACTTCATCATCATAGCCAACAAAAATTTGTCCGATATCTTCCATATCATGAACATCAAGCCCCATCATGTGACCCAACCCGTGAGGCAGGAACATTGCATGCGCTCCGGCCTTTACAGCTTCATCAACATCACCTTTCATCAATCCAATATCCTTCAAACCTTTTGCAATTACTTTGCATGACAGCAAATGGATACTTTGATAAGTCACTCCCGGTTTTATTGCATCAATAGCTGCAAGCTGTGAGTCAAGGACAATCTGGTAAATCTCTTTTTGTTTCTGTGTAAATTTTCCGTTTACAGGAACAACACGCGTATGATCGGTAGCATAACCGTTGGGTGTTTCAAAACCAGCATCAATCAATAAAAGATCTCCATCTTTCATTTGATTATTGTGATAATGTCCGTGCAATATTTCACCACGAACAGAAAGGATGGTCGGGAAGGACAGAGAACCATTTTTTGCACGTGCAATGCCTTCCATTTTTCCTGCAACTTCGTACTCAAACAAACCCGGCTTTGCCATTTTCATAGCTGTTGTAAACATTTTGTAAGCCGTTTTCATTCCATTTTCAATTTCTTTTATTTCTTCTCTTCCTTTTAGTGAGCGAAGTTTCACCACGACATTGATAAGTTCCGGTGAAGCATTTTCTTTCAGTTTTCCAAAAGGAATATCCAGAGAAGTATTCAACAATATCTGGTTGTTTGGATGATAAGGAGGCAGAAAATGAATTTTGCGATTTTGTGTTTTTGCATTTTCCAAATATTCGGATAGTTTTGAAAATGGTGCACATTCAGCTACTCCGACATTTGTTATTTTATCTTTTAGCAAAGGCAATGGACCTGTCCAGATCACATCTTCAATGTCCACATCATCTCCGAAAATAATTTCTTTCTTATTGTCTAAATCAATAATTGCAGCCAATCCCGGCTCATCAATTCCGAAGAAATAGAGGAAAGAACTATCCTGCCTGAAATGGTAAACATTCTGGGGATAATTCATTGGCAATTCAGTATTGCCTAAAAATAAAAGGATGCCTTTTTTGAATTCTTTTTTCAGAAGCTTCCTTCTTTTGGTGTAAATTTTTGCGTCAAACATAATTTTGTTGTTTAATTATTTTACTGTTTAATTACTATTTTGCTTTGCTTTTTTATTATTAAAAAAGCAACTTAATATTCTGTCCATTTCAAACGTACAAATCTTTTCGTTAGTATCGAACAAAAATATTATTTTACAAACTTAAAAAGACATTAATTTCAAGTAATTTGATACTTATTTGCTGCCCCTGATACTATCAAGCAGGCTACACTTCAAACCCTCTGCATTATACTAAAATTAGTTTCAGTGTGCCATCAATCTTTCAATTTCTTCAATTTCTATTGGAAGGTGAGCCATCAGGTCAATGTTTCCATTTTCAGTTATCAGAATATCGTTTTCAATTCTAACCCCGATTCCTTCTTCATTGATATAGATACCAGGCTCGCAGGAAAACACCATTCCGGGTTGCCACACATCCTGTTTCGTTCCCACATCGTGTACATCAAGTCCCATGAAATGTGAAGTGCCATGCATGTAGTACTTCATGTACAAAGGTTTTGCAGGGTCCTGATTTTTCACATCTTCTTCTGTAAACAAACCGAGTCCGATGAGTTCTTTTTCCATCACTTTACAAACCTGTGCATGGTATTTATCAATTGTAGTCCCCGGCATCATCAATTTCTTTGCTTCCTTCATCACGCGCAGACAAGCATTGTAAACTTCTTTCTGACGATCGGTGAATTTACCATTTACTGGAATTGTACGCGATAAGTCACCGGCGTAATTGGCATATTCTGCACCAAAATCGAGCAGCAGCAAATCTCCGCTTTTACACTCCTTATTGTTTTCAATATAATGCAACACACAAGCCCCAGGTCCGGAAGCTACGATAGGATAATAGGCATGACCATTGGCCCTGTTGCGAATGAATTCATGAGTAATTTCAGCTTCTACTTCGTATTCCATCACTCCGGGTTTCACAAAATTCAATACTCTGTCAAACCCTTTTGCAGTTATATCAATGGCCTCTTTAATTAATTCAATCTCTACCGGCGACTTTGTCAGTCGGAGTTTACTCACAATTGGCGCTGAGCGTTCATATTTATGAGCAGGAAACTTTTTTGTCAGATCATGGTTAAACCGAAAATCACGGCACGGAACCGGATTTGAATAGCGGGGATTTTCGTTTGCATTCAAATAGACATACTCACACAATGACATCATTTCTTTTAATGCAGATTCAAATGTGTCGAACCAGAAAACATTTTTTATTCCGGAGGCAGCAGTGGCTTCATCTTTTGAATACTTTTTGCCGTACCACACTGCAATATGTTCATTGGTTTCCTCAAGGAACAAAGCTTCGCGATATTTTTCAATAGGGCAATCAGGGAAAAGTATTAAAACACTTTTTGCCTGATCAATTCCTGATAGGTAAAAAAAATCGGAACTCTGGCGGAATGGATATTCCTGATCACCATTACGTGGCATCTCATCATTTGAATTAAAGATTGCCAAAGCGTTTGGTTTTAATTCTTTTCTGTAACGTTCTCTGTTTAAGACAAACAACTCTTGATTAATTGGTAAATATTTCATAATTTCTGTGTTGGTTAATAAAAGGTGATTACTTTTTTCAAATATTTTTTGTTTAATTAATTTCAAAACATAAATTTGCAACCCAATTAAATTGCAAAAATTCAATTTTACTTAGTAAGTACAAATAAACGAATTTATTTTTAAAAATCCATAACAATTTGATTTAATAAATCCATAACTAATATGAGCACTTCATTATTAACCTATTCTTCGATCACAAAAAAAATCATTATGGCATGCGCAGGATTATTTCTTGTGCTTTTCCTGCTCGTTCATTTGGGTATTAATCTCTGCATTCTTCGTAATGATAATGGAGATTGGTTTAAAGCCGCTTCGCATTTTATGGGCACCAACTACATTATTAAAATTTTTGAAATTGTTCTCTTCGGAGGTTGGATCATTCATATCTTCACCGGTGTGGTTCTGACACTTAAAAATTGGGCATCACGTCCTGTTGGATATTATAAATCCAACAAGTCCAATACTTCATTTTTTTCAAAGTATATGATCTGGACAGGCTTGATTGTTTTTACTTTTATGGCAATTCACTTCATGAATTTCTATTTTGTAAAATTGGGTATCGTACCAATTCCTCAGGGTTCCGGTGCAGAAAGCAAAGAAGATTTTTACCGCATGGTCATCGCTCTGTTTCAAACACCTCTTTACTCTATAATTTACATTGTTCTGATTATTTCTCTGGGGTTTCATTTATATCATGCATTCCAATCAGCATTTCAAACTTTAGGTATTAATCATAATAAGTATAACAGCACAATAAAGATGGTTGGATTGATATACTCATTGATTGTTTGCATAGGATTTTCAATAATTCCATTTTACTTTTTATGCTTTTATAAAGGATGAAAATTCCAAAAAAATATCAAAAGGATATTGACATTGCTGTGAACATTCTTAAAGAAGAAGGGTGCTCGGAGGTTTATATTTTTGGAAGTATTGCAGAAGGCACATCTAATGTAAATTCGGATATTGATATTGCTGCTAAAGGGATTAAAAAAGGAACTTTTTTAAAAGTTTTTGCGAGATTGATGAGTGCTTTGGAGCATTCCGTTGACCTCGTTGACATGAACAGGAACATACGTTTTACTAAGCATATTTTTGAAATAGGAGATATTATTCGTATTGCTTAGAAATGAAATATTTTTTCAATTAAAGAATCAACATAAAAAATCAGGTATGACACAACTGAATTCTAAAGTACCCACCGGACCGGTACCACTGATGTGGTCGAATTATAAAGCAACCTGCAAACTGGTAAATCCAGCCAACAAAAGAAAACTTGATATTATTGTCGTCGGGACAGGGCTTGCAGGAGCTTCTGCTGCTGCTTCTCTTGCAGAACTTGGATATAATGTTAAGATCTTTTGTTACCAGGATAGTCCACGTCGTGCTCACAGTATAGCCGCACAAGGTGGTATTAATGCAGCGAAAAATTATCAAAACGATGGCGACAGTGTTTACAGGTTATTTGTTGACACCATCAAGGGGGGTGATTACAGGGCAAGAGAAAGTAATGTTTACAGGCTTGCCGAGGTCAGTAATGCTATCATTGACCAGTGTGTGGCACAGGGAGTACCTTTCGCACGTGAATATGGTGGGTTGCTTGACAACCGTTCTTTTGGCGGCGCACAGGTTTCACGTACGTTTTATGCAAGAGGTCAAACGGGACAACAGTTATTGCTTGGTGCATACAGCGCTCTAAGCAGACAGATCGCAAAAGGAACTGTCACGCTCTATAACCGTCGCGATATGCTCGATGTGGTGCTTGTTGATGGAAAAGCCCGTGGAATAATTGTCAGAAATTTAATAACAGGTGAGATTGAAAAATATTTTGGTCACGCTGTTGTGTTGGGAACAGGTGGATATGGAAACGCATACTACCTTTCAACAAATGCAATGGGTTCCAATGCAAGCCCGATCTGGAAAGCTTATAAGAAAGGCGCTTTTTTTGCCAATCCTTGCTTCACACAAATACACCCTACCTGCATCCCTGTTCATGGAGATTATCAGTCGAAGTTAACGCTGATGAGTGAAAGCTTAAGAAATGACGGTCGTATTTGGGTTCCGAAAAAACTTGAAGATGCTGAAAAATGCCGCAACAAGCAATTAAAAGCAAACGATATTCCTGAAGAAGACCGTGACTATTATCTCGAAAGAAGATACCCTGCTTTTGGCAATCTTGTGCCAAGAGATGTGGCTTCAAGAGCAGCAAAAGAAAGATGTGATGCCGGCTATGGTGTTGGATCCGGCTTTGCTGTTTACCTCGATTTTGCTGATTCAATCAAACGACTGGGCCGCGAAACCATAGAAGCAAGATATGGCAACCTATTCCAGATGTACGAAAAGATCGTTAATGAAAATGGCTATGAAAGTCCAATGATGATCTATCCGGCTGTGCACTATACCATGGGCGGTATTTGGGTTGATTACAATCTCATGACTTCAATCCCCGGCTTGTATGCTCTTGGTGAATGTAACTTCTCCGATCATGGAGCAAACAGGCTTGGTGCATCTGCTTTAATGCAGGGATTGGCTGACGGATATTTTGTGTTACCTTATACTATAGCAGATTATCTTGCAGGAGAAATTCACACAAAGAGAATCCCAACGGATACCGCGGAATTCAACGAAGCAGAAAAAAATGCAAAAAATACTGTTGAAAAATTGAAAGCAATCAAAGGCAAACAATCCGTAGATGTTTTCCACAAAAAACTTGGAAAGATCATGTGGGAATATTGCGGAATGGGCAGGAATGAAGAAGGCTTGAAAAAAGCGCTTGAACTTATTCCTCAATTGAAAAAAGAATTCTGGCAGGATTTAAAATTGCCGGGAGGTACTGATGAATTTAACCCTGAGATTGAAAAAGCCGGTCGTGTTGCAGATTTCATTGAATTGAGTGAACTCATAGTTCGCGATGGATTGAACAGAAGAGAATCATGCGGCGGGCATTTCCGTGAAGAAATGCAGACCGAAGAAGGCGAAGCAAAACGTGATGATGAAAATTTCGCTTATGTGGCTGCATGGGAATATAAAGGTGAAAATGCAGAACCGGAACTACACAAGGAGCAATTGGAATTTAAAGAAATCAAGCTTGCTACACGTAACTACAAATAATCAAAAGTACATTAAGTTAAAACTGAAACGTTCAAAATAAAATCATAGAATATGGATCTGACACTAAAAATCTGGAGACAAAAAAACGCTAAAACCAAAGGCGAATTTGTCACATATCAGATAAGCGGAATCTCACCTGATTGCTCATTTCTTGAGATGCTTGATCAAATGAATGAAAAGCTGATCAGAGAAAACGATGAACCTGTAGATTTCAGGAAATGTCCTGTTTCTTTCGACCACGACTGTCGCGAGGGTATTTGCGGGATGTGTGGTTTATTCATCAATGGACGTCCCCACGGACCTGATGAAGCAATCACCACCTGCCAGTTGCACATGCGTAAGTTTAAAGATGGCGATACCATTGTTATTGAACCATGGCGTTCAAGAGCATTTCCTATCATTAAAGATTTGCTCGTTGACCGTTCAGCTTTCGATAAAATTATTCAGGCAGGAGGTTATGTGAATGTAAATACCGGCGGTGTGCCTGATGCAAATTCAATTCTTATAAAAAAGAATAATGCCGAACTGGCAATGGATGCCGCTGCCTGTATAGGTTGTGGAGCTTGTGTTGCAGCATGTGCAAATGCATCGGCTATGTTATTTGTATCTGCTAAAGTTTCTCAGCTTGCTTTGTTGCCACAGGGAAAAGTTGAATCGAAAGAGCGTGTTCAAAAAATGGTCAGGACAATGGATAAGCTTGGATTTGGAAATTGTTCCAACACCTATGCCTGCGAGTTTGAATGTCCGAAATCAGTGAACAGATCAAACATTGCACGAATGAACCTTGAATTTATAATTGCGAAAACCTGTACTGAAAAAGAAACAGTGAGGATAGCAGGAGTATAACATAAAAACCCGGAAATTCCGGGTTTTTTTATGTTCCGTATCAAGATCATTTCACGTCTGCTAAGATTCCATTCGAAGATTGTACTATCTCAAATTTTCAACCGCCCCCTATAAAATACTTTTATTCCATGGCCTTGTGTTGAAACCGTTGTATTGTTGATTTTTGTATCTTTGCACTCTTAAAAAAATTGAAATGAAAAAGAACATCATAAGATTCCAAACACTTACTCTGCTTGCATTTTTTGTATTTGTATCAAATTTGTTTTCGCAAAAAACTTATCCTGATCAAAGCGATTCATCCATTGTTCACCGTATCAAAAAGGATATTTATTTGCTTGCTTCCGATAGCCTGCAGGGACGCGAAACAGGAACCAAATATGAAATAATAGCAAGGGATTATATTGTGAGTCATTATAAAGAAATAGGTATTGCACCTGCTTTCAAAGACGGGTCATACCTGCAAGCTTTTACTTTTAAAGGTGCACCTGTATATGGTGACAGTAATTTTTTGAAAATAAACAGTAAAATTTTTAAACTTCAGAAGGATTTCTATCCTCTTTCGTATTCTGCAAGCGGCAAGGTTAAAGGCGAGTTGGTGAAGGTGGGTTACGGAATTGTCGTACCACAAAAAAATTACAATGATTACCTGAACAAAGATGTCGAAGGAAAAATTGCGGTGATCGAAACCGGTGTTCCAAAGGGAACAATCAGCGATTCGCTGTATGCAAAATATCTGCAGCTTGATAAAAAAATTGATACTGCTCTTGCCAAAGGAGCAATAGGAATAGTGTTTATCAATTCTGACAAGTCTTTTCCTGACCCTTCAACATATCTTGACAGCCGGGCAACTCCTTCTTCCGTTCCTGTGATCTTTGCAGCTCAGATGGCTTATAAACTGATCATGGATGGAACCAAAAACATTGCCAGCATCAATGTTGACCTTGTAAAAGAAAACAAAACCGGTTACAATGTCGGGGCTTTCATTGATAACAAAGCGCCAACAACAATTGTTTTCGGTGGTCATTATGATCATTTGGGATGGGGCAAAGAAAACTCATTTTATCATGGTGATAAACCGATGATCCATCCAGGCGCTGATGACAATGCAAGCGGAACCATTGCAGTGGTAGAGCTTGCGCGTTATTTTAAAAATTCAGCAAATAAGAAAAACAACTATCTTTTTCTGAATTTTTCAGGTGAGGAAAAGGGTTTACTTGGTTCTTCATGGTTTACAAAAAGCGAAGCCTATAACCTGTCAACTGTGGACTACATGTTCAATTTTGACATGCTCGGTAAATATGATTCTACGCAAGGACTCATTATTTTCGGAACCGGAACATCTTCATTGTGGGATACAATAATTGCAACTACTCCACGTCAAAATCTGAAAATAAAAAAAGTGAAATCAGGACTTGAAGGTTCAGATCAAATGTCATTTTACCTGAAAAACCTTCCTGTGCTTTTCTTTAATACAGGCGCAGATCTTGAAAATTATCACCTGCCGTCTGATAAAGCTTATAAATTAAACTACCCGGGCGAAGTTCAGGTAATAAAGTATATAGAAAGGATTGCAGAAAGAACAGATTCTCTGGGTAAAATTCCATTTACTAAATCTTCTGACAGTGCAGGTATGGGTGGAAAACATTCCTATAGCGTAACTCTCGGAGTGGTTCCCGACATGACTTTCGATGGCAAGGGTATGCGCGTTGAAGCTGTGAAAGACGGTAAGACCGCTTTCAAAGCAGGTATCAAGGCCGGCGATATCGTGTTGAAGATTGGCGACAATGAAGTGCTGGAAATGAAAACTTACATGAAGGCTTTGGGCAAGTATCACAAAGGTGACAAAGCAATGGTGACAATAAAAAGAGGAGAAGAAACACTGGTTAAAGAAGTGGTGTTTTAGATTGTTCGTGGTTTGTGGTTTGTGGTTGTGGAAATTTGAATGGAGCAGGAATTAAATGGCGTGTTTCAGTTACCAGGTTTTAGGAATAAGTTTGATTTTATGAAGTAATTTTGCCCGATGGTGCAACAAGTGAATATTTGCTCAAAATGTGTGATGGATTCAAACGACGATCCTTTGATCGTGTTTGATGATGCAGGTATCTGCAATTATTGTCATGACTATGAAAACATCAGCAGGCAAAGGATGTTCAGCAAGACTGACCTTGACCAATTGATAGCTGAAATTAAAAAGAAAGGCAAAAACAAAGACTACGATTGCATCATTGGAGTAAGCGGCGGCGTTGACAGCACCTATGTGGCTTACATTGTGAAATCATTAGGCCTGCGGCCTCTTGCTGTTCACCTGGATAATGGCTGGGATTCTGAACTTGCAGTATCGAATATTGAAAATACAATCAAAACGCTTAAGATAGATCTTCACACCCTTGTGATCAACTGGGAAGAATTTAAAGATCTCCAGCTATCATATCTGAAAGCATCGGTGGTGGATATCGAAGCAATATCAGACCATGCTATCTTTGCTACATTATACCGGACTGCAGGTAAAGAAGGCATTAAATACATATTGACAGGAGAGAACCTTGCAACAGAAGGTTTTTTGCCACAGCATTGGGTTCATAACAAAAACGACCTGATGAACATTAAAGGTATTCACAGGAAATTTGGGAAAACAAGGCTTCGCACTTTCCCGTTTTTAGGACTCAGACGTAAATGGTATTTTTCAAAGATCAGGGGAATAAAGGCAGTTCCAATTCTTAACTATATCCAATATGTAAAAGAGGATGCAAAGCAATTAATCTCGCAAAATCTGAATTGGAGGGATTATGGCGGCAAGCATCACGAATCGCTTATTACACGCTTTTATCAATCATACATTCTTCCGCAAAAGTATGGTGTGGACAAGAGAAAATCGCATTTATCAACTTTGATCTGTTCCGGACAAATGAGCAGAGATGACGCATTGCTGGAATTGAAAAAGCCACTCTACACTGATGAAGATCTGAAAAAAGACAAGGATTATGTTATTAAAAAATTTGGCCTGACTGCGAATGAATTCGAGGACATCATGAAGCAGCCTGTGAAAAAACACACTGAATATCCTTCAATCATGAACTGGTACCGCAAGCTGTATAAAGTTTTTAAAGTCTATAGAAAGTTTGTTCCCCGAAAATCTAATTAAGTCCCAGTATCCAAATTCCAAATCTTAAATCACAAATCTGAAATCTGAAATAAAAATAATGAAGGCCCTAATTCTCTGCAACGATTTTCCTCCCCTTAATTCAATAGGGGCGCAGAGGCCTTATAGCTGGTACAAATATTTTAAAAAATTTGGTGTTGATGTTACAGTGATCACCAAGAACTGGTCGGGGAAATCAGCCACTGTTTTTGATGTTATGGGTGTTTCACAAGATAACACGATATGTGAGGAAAATACCGAACATGGCACTATTATCAGGGTGCCACTTATTCAAAACTTTTCGGATTTATTGTTCCTTAAATATGGTGACAGCCGATTTGTGGTGATACGCAAATTTCTTTCCTTCATTTATAAAATATTCTCCTTCTCTTTTTTCATGTTTGATAAACACAGGAACGTTTACAAACACGCGAAAAAATATTTGAAAAATAATCGTGTGGATTATGTCATCACAACCGGCGAACCTTTCATTTTATTTAAATACGGATTTCTTTTAAGAAAAAAACACAATGTTCAATGGGTGGCTGATTATCGCGATGGCTGGTATCTTAATCATAATGTTGATTTCAGACAGGATATTTTTAACAGAACCCTTCGGACTCTCGAATTTCATTATGAAAGAAAATACATAAAAAGAGCCGATTTTCTGCAGACTGTTGACCCTTTGCTTGCAGGCAAATTATCTGATCTTTTCAAAAGAGATGTGAAAGTTGTTTACAATGGATTTGAAAAGTTTTACCAAAAAGCTGCACAACATAAAACCGGGCTTCCTTTGATCCTTACGCATATCGGCACAGTTACCATGGGACAGAGAATAGAGTATCTGCTGGATGTAATTTGTGATCTCGATAAAGAAGGACTCATCTCTCCTGCTGATATTAAGTTTAATTTTATCGGGGTTAAATACGAAAAAGAACAAACACAAAGGATCACCAGATACGGAAAGAGACTGGAAGAATATGTGAATTATACCGCAAGAGTGAACAGGGAAGAATCGCTGAAGATTAGCGCGGAATCAGACTTTCTGTTGAATTTCACTCAGAAGGATTATCCCATCATTAACGCCAAAACTTATGATTATCTTTCTGTAAAAAGACCAATACTTGTCATTCCGGGCGACCAGGGATTGCTTGCAGATATTGTTCAAAAACACAGTGTGGGTCATGTTTTCGATTCTCCGTCTTCATTAAAAGAGTTTATTCTTGATCAGATTAAGCTTAAGAAAGAAGGTCAAATTATTCCCGATGTATCCTTTGATGAATCGGAAGTTTCTTTTTATTCACGCGAAAAGCAAACCGAAATATTTTGCAGTTACCTGCTGAGGGATAAAAACATCTTGATACTAGCCCATGATTTTGCTCCACTGAATACCATAGGCGCTCAAAGACCTTACTCATGGTATTTGTATTTTAAATTATTCGGATTAAGCCCCACTGTTGTCACAAGGCAATGGGATGACTCAATTAATCTGAACGAAAATTATTTTTACAAATCAGGCAGCAGAAATATTCAAAAATCTGTGTCAGCTTCGGGCACGGTTATCAGAACCCCCTATTCGCCCAATATAAGAGACATCATTATTTCAAAGTATGGTGTTGACAGGTTTGTCTGGTTAAGAAAGTTTTTGACTCTGATCAATAATATTGCACAATTTTACACCACTTTTTTTGACAATAAATCCTGCATTTACAAAACTGCCAGAAAGCTTATCAGGACACAGCATTTTGATTTGATCATTGCCACCGGCGAACCTTTTATCCTTTTCAGATACGCTTACAAACTGAATAAAAAATTCAATATCCCCTGGATAGCTGATTACCGCGATGGATGGACTACCAACTATAATGCCCTTTACAATATTGACTGGCTGAATAAATTTTTTACAAATAATTACTTCCGGAGGTTTGAAAAAAAATATGTCAGAAACAGCTTGTTCGTTGTGACAACTGCCAACCCTATTAAAAATGATCTGAAAAAACTGATTCCCGAAAAAAAAATTGAAATTGTTTACAATGGTTTTTTTGAAGAACTTTATGAAGGACTTGATGCGATTGAACAAAATACCGGAGCGCTCGAAATTGCATACTGCGGATCAATTTATCCATTTCAAAAACTCGAAATGTTTCTCGGAGGGTTTGCATCATTTATAAAGCAAAAGCCCGATTCAAAAATCACGTTGTCGTTTTATGGAATTGATTTCAAAACTCTGGAATCAAAAAGGGTTTTGTCATTCAATCCCGCGATCAACAATTATATCAATATCTACGATGCACTGCCACAAAAGGAACTATTGAAGAAGCTGAAAAAAGCCGGTGTTCTGCTCCTGCTTGGCAACAGAAATTACACCCCTATCAGTGCAAAAATATTTGAATACATGGCGCTCAACAGAAAAATTCTTCTTGTGGAAAACGATCATCAGGAAATGTTCAGAATACTCAATGAAACAAATTGCGGATTAATTTGCGGGGATGAAAACGATGTTGAAATGCATCTGCAAAATCTTTATGAGGAATTTATTAAGAACGGAAGCATTGGTAACAATGTTCAAAACTTCGATGGCTACAGCAGAAAGAAGCAGGCTGAGAAGCTTTCAGGGATGATACATACGCTTCAGGAATGAATCTTCGCTTCCATTATTATGTCAGGAAGGATCCCTTGAATTTAGAACCATAATCAATGCAGTTTTTTCACCACAAATGCACATAGATTTCACATAGAAAATCACTATACATTCAAGGAACTTTCTGAAATTTTACCTATGTGAAGTTCTATGTTTCTACGTGACTATGTGGTAAAATTGTTTTAGAAAATAAACCTTCAAGACTTTCACTTTATGATTATCGGAAGAAATTCATATTCCTTTTTTGAAAAATTTTCAAGCATGCGGGGCAGCACAAATTGCATTCGTTCCTTTGCTTTCAGGCTATCATGAAAAACCACGATGCTTCCGTTTTTTGTTTTGTTCAAAACGTTTTCAAGGCATTTTTCCTTATCCAGATCAGCATCGAAATCGTAAGTGATCAAACTCCACATAATGATACTATACTTCTCTTTCAGTTGCCGCAACTGCAAAGGTTTTATTTTTCCGTAAGGAGGTCTGAATAGAGGCGTATTTAATATCGAATCACATTTCTCAATGTCACTCAAATATACCTGAGTGTCCGTTTGCCAACCGTTCAGATGATTGTATGTATGATTGCCCACAGCATGTCCTGCCTTTATGATATTCTCAATTATTGAAGGATGCTTCGCAGCATTATTTCCCACACAAAAAAAAGTTGCTTTAGCCCGGTATTTTTCCAGTGTCTCCAAAACCCAGGGTGTCACTGAAGGTTCGGGACCATCATCAAAAGTAAGCCATATAGCATTCCGGTCATTTTCCATATTCCAGACAAGATTTTTGTTCAAAATATTTTTGATTATAGGAGGTGTGGAATAGAAATGCATTTTTGAAATTTTATTGAATTACCGGGCAATTACCTGCCTTTACAAAAAATGATTTGAATTGCGAAAATAGTTAAAATGATGGACATGAAAAGAAGAAAATAAAGAATGACAGAAACCAGAAACTAGAAAAATTGGTATTCGGTGAAATCTACAAAAACTGCTCAATAAATTTTTCCCTTCTTAAACTGTTTTGAAAATGTAAATTTATCAGATCAGTTTAAATATGTAGATGTTTTCTCGATTAGGTTATTTACAGGCATTTATCAATTTTCCTTAATCTTGGGATTGTTTAGCAACTTTTGGGATTATTTTCTAAATCTTGGGATTATTAAGAAGATAATCCGATTATTTAGTAACTTTTGGGATTATTTAGCAAATCTTGGGATTATTAAGAAGATAATCCGATTATTTAGTAACTTTTGGGATTATTTAGCAAATCTTAGGATTATTAAGAAGATAATCCGATTATTTAGCAAATCTTGGGATTATTAAGAAGATAATCCGATTATTTAGCAAATCTTGGGATTATTAGGAAGATAATCCGATTATTTTGCAAATCTTCCGATTATTTTGAAGATATGTCCATTAAATTTGAAAAAGAAAATCTGTTTCCTACAAAGATAATTATAGATCAATTAAATACCTTTTCACGAGAGTAAAAGAACCTTCTAAAAAATCCCAGAATTTGGGTTTAGGACAATGAAAAAAGCAGAATCAGTTTTACATAATAGTAAAGGTAAAATAAGAGATTGAAAGGAAGGTAAACTGTCAGCAAAATTGAGTATCAATTTCACATTTAAAAGGAAATTTCGCTTTTAAAAAAATGAAAGAAAAATGTTTTGAAGACACTAAAGTACAATTCCTCGCCCGTTCCACTTTTCCATTTTGAAGAAAACTTTGGAAAAGTTATTATTGATCAAACCACCAATTATTCCTCTTTATCTTTTTCCGTCTGAAAATAGCTATAATATTTCTTCACGGTGGCTTCTGCCCTTTTGCTTGTGGCGTCCTGTTTATAGGCAGAGGCTACTTTTGAAATCCGTCCGATCATGTTATAAGCAATAGCTTTGGGATATTCAACCAAATTTGCTTTTGAACCGCTGAACAAAAAATAATAAGTCAGGTCTTGCTCATAAAGATTCAATAAACGGTTCATCAGAGTGTTTCCTTTTGCCATTGCTCCTGCTTTATAATATGCCTGTGCTACCAGCAACTCATAATTATCATAAGGGACATTTCGCTCAGGAAAAACAGCCTGGCATTTGTCGAGAACTTTTATGGCAGAATCCTTTTTCCCTTCGTCGGCAAGGGCATTGGCAAGGCGGGCAAAACTTAAGCGAAGACTGTTTGCCCCGTCAACCACGGTTTGGTCAATGTAAAGTGTGGTATCGTCAATGTGTCCGAATTTAAATTTGTTCATCAGGTTGTCATACATCACTGCGGTGTTCACTTTGGCAGGCTGTTCATCATCCATGTTTTTAGCCTTTTTCACAGGGATAAGCCTGTAGGCAAGACCTTCAAGATAAAGATAATTTCCCAGGCCCAGGAAAGTGCTTGTTCCCGATGAGGACGCAAAATAAATGGGGCGGTCCCAATTGTTATTGGCAATAAGGTCAATAATCATCAGGTCGCTTTTTTGAACACCATACCTGTTGATCTTCCAATTTATGGAGGATACAATGGAATCGGCCATACTTAACGGTACAGTGCCGTTGTGGAGCACTTTTTCTTTATCAACGGGAACATTAAAATTATGCGTTGGAAAATATTCAACATTGCCTCTGTCGCCTGCGAATTTTGTTTTAGGATCATCGCTTGCCACAAGGTTCATCAGGGGTTTTACATTATAAAATGAATCGGATTGATAATTGATAGTGTCGGGAATAAAATAAACATACTCACGCGTCCCTTCTTTATATTGATCCCATGTTAACTGAAAGGGAAGTGCATCCGAATCATAAGCTTTCCGTTTCATTGAATTGATATACCAGTCGGCGCTGAGAAGACTCAGATTCACAACCCTCACATCAGTACGGATGCCTTCAACTTCCTGTGCATACCACAGCGGGAAAGTATCATTGTCGCCATTGGTGAAAAGGATGGCATTTTTGGCGCACGAATTCAGATAACATGAAGCAAAATCAACGGTGGTGTATCTTCCCGAACGATCATGATCATTCCATCCTTCTTTGGCCATAATTGTGGGGACTGCGAAAACACATAGCAAAGTGGCCAACGCTGCAGCCATTTTAGGCTTCAGATATTTGCTCAGCAGGTCAAACAAAGCAAGAACGCCAATTCCAATCCATATTGCAAATGCATAAAATGAGGCAGCATAAGCATAATCCCTTTCGCGTGGCTGGTTCGGATATTGATTCAGGTAAAGAACAATTGCAATTCCTGTCATAAGAAAAAGCAATATGACGACAACCGAATCATGTGTGTGTTTATTCAAATGATATAAAAACCCAACAAAACCGAGTATCAGCGGCAGGAGATAAAATTTATTCATCCCCTTGTTGTTTGCCATTTCATAAGGTAATTTATCCTGTGGTCCCAGCCGGTTATCAATGAAAGGAATTCCGCTATACCAGTTACCTTCAAGCGGGTTGCCATCCACATTTTGAATATCATTTTGCTTTCCAGCAAAGTTCCAAAGAAAATAACGAAGATACATTTGCCCGACCTGGTAATTGAAGAAATATTTGAGGTTTTCCCAAAAGGTGGGCTTATAAATAAGCTCGCTTTTCCCGGTTTCAGGATCAGTGTATAAAACAGGTGTACCTGTCACATCGCCCCAGTCCTTGTATGCCTGAATGTGCCCTGACTCTTCATCCTGGCTGTACATTCGGGGAAAGATCGTGCAGAAACGCGAATCGTAAGTGGGGTTTTCCTTTTCACGTTTATCAATGATCACATATTTTCCGCTCTTTTCATCCTTCGCATAAACAGGTTTTCCATTTTCCCACTGACTAAGCGGGTTGGCAGGTGCATTGTAATAAGGACCATAAAACAAAGGCCAGTCGCCATATTGTTCCCTGCCCAGATACGACAGTAATGAAATAGCATCTTTAGGCGTGTTTTCGTTGATGGGCGTATTGGCATTGGCACGGATTACGAGAATTAAAAATGTGGAATAACCAATCAGAATAAAAGTAAAACACAAAATAACAGTATTCGCAATAACTTTATGCCTGCGCTTTGTCAGCCATAATCCGGCAACAATGCCTGCGGTCAAAAGAACAAAGTAAATAATAGTACCCGAATTAAAAGGCATCCCCACGCTATTCACGAAAAACAGTTCACACAAACCTGACAGTTTAACGACCCAGGGTATGATGATATACATCACTGCGACCAGCAAGCCCAGCGCTGTAAGCGACGCTAAAATAATCCCAATTGTCGTTGGCTTGTATTTCTTAAAATAATAAACAAAAGTAATGGCAGGAATAGCTAGAAGGTTGAGAAGATGAACACCGATGGAAAGTCCAACCATGTAGGCGATCAGGATGATCCAGCGCATTGAATGTTTGTCCTCAGCTTCACTTTCCCATTTAAGAATAGCCCAGAAAACAAAGGCGGTAAAGAATGAAGATGTTGCATAGACCTCCCCTTCAACAGCCGAGAACCAGAAGGAATCAGAGAAGGTATAAGCCAAAGCGCCGACGACACCACTGCCGAGAATTGCCCATTTTTTGGCATCAGTCATTTCACCATTTTTCAACACAACTTTTTTTGCAAGCATGGTGATTGACCAGAATAGAAATAATATGGTAAAGCCGCTGGCAAGGGCCGACAAAGTGTTCACCATACGTGCCACATGAGTAACATCGCCAAAAGCAAACAATGAAAATATCCTTCCAAACAACTGAAAAGTAGGAGCGCCGGGAGGATGACCAACCTCTAATTTATAGGCTGTAGAAATATATTCGCCCGGATCCCAGAAGCTGGCAGTTGGTTCGGAAGTAAGAATATAAGTGACAGCGGCAACAATAAACACCGCCCAGCCAATCATATTATTTAAATGCCTGTAATTTTTCATTATTTCAATTTGTAAAAAGTAACGAAAGTATTAAAAATAATAATAGAGCAGCGAAACCAAAAGCGAAACCAGCTGAAAAAAATATTTTGACTGAAAGAATTATTTACTATTTTTGCAGACCTTTAAAACAAGGAAAATTGTCCTGTGGTGTAATTGGCAACACGTCTGATTTTGGTTCAGAAGAGTTCAGGTTCGAGCCCTGACAGGACAACAACTGCCATTGTTTAATAAAAGTTAAAGCCCCTGAAAATAGGGGCTTTAACTTTTTTAGTCAACTCTTATTCTTGATAATTTGTGTTACCATTTGGTACCATCTTTGACGAGGCATTACCAAAATGTAACACAAAAAAAGAATAGAATGAAAGTAACTTTTATCAAGGTTTTCAACCAAAAAAAGAATTGAAATGAAGAAGGTAAAGCCGGAATTGAAATAATGGCTTACCAGGATAGTAAGCGAAAATATTTTTCAACAAAGATTTTCATTCGCCCTGATCAATGGGATAATAAGCACAGACTCATCAACCGTAAGCATCCCCAAATGGAAGAATTTAATTCTCAAATTGAGGAAATGATTAAAAAATTGGGAAAAATGGCGAATAGCCATAAAATTATATCTTTGCTTTTTATTTTAGATTCCATTTTAAGAAATTATCATGAATAAAAAAAGTCCACTTGTTTCACACACTATACGCATTGGCATAACAGGGCGTAGGATTCTTCAAAATGAAAACTTACTTTTTGAAAAAGTTAAACATGTTTTGAATAAAGAAATCTTTAAATTTTTTGATGCCCATTCAAAAGCAATTTTTAAAAAAACACCTACTCCCCTTATAAATTATTCATTAATTACAATGCTTGCTGAAGG
>CAISZK010000175.1 GCA_903889915.1 uncultured Bacteroidota bacterium | reverse complement strand
GAAGGCGAAAAGTTTGTTTTCTGCAATAGAAAATTTGTTTTCTACTCCGTCAACATTGTTTTCTACAAAATAAACATTGTTTTCTGCGCAAGAAAAGTAAATGGAGAAATTGAAAAGTTTTAGGGAAGTTGGGGAAAAGTTGGTTATTGGATTGAAAAATTACAGGGAAGATTTGGGAAGGAAAATGGAAAATTTGGAGGAGGGAATTATGAGTGGTAATGAAAATGCCACTAATATAATATGGCGGAGTGTAGATAGGCCACGACTGAAGCAGAAAAGAAATTAATTTAATCCAAAGCATTTGTTTTCATTATTAAACAGTGATTGTTATAGTTAGGAGAATAAAGTGTAAAAAATCAAATCTACTTGAAAAAATAATAATTCAAATGTTCTTGCTAAACAAAATAATTAATATCTTTGCGCATCAATAACAAAATAAATTCTGAAAATACAAACAGTTTTTACAAAAGACATTGCCGTAGAAAATTGTTAATTATCAAGGCAAAAAAAATTACTTAATAGCTTACGTACTATTAAGTTTGAGCAAAAATTGATCGTTACGAGTTGTAATTACAAACCATTACTTAGATATTAATTAACTATTCAGAATATTCATTATTATCGTTTTTATTTAATTGAATATTGAGTAGAATAATTTTGACAGACAAAAAACAATATTGAATTTCAACAATATAATTAGGAGTAATTGATTTTTTTTGTTAGAAATACACATTAGATCCCGACAACTATGAGTTCAAAAACTATTCGAAAAAACAGATTAAAATTGACTTTATTAAAATTTACATTTTCAATCGGTATATTTTTAATACATCTAAATTCAATTGCCCAAGTAGTTGATAGCTTGATGTGGGAAACCAATAATAGTGTATATGCTATCAATACTGATAGTAATTACACTTATATCGGGGGTTCTTTTACTGCCATGGGACCAAGAACTGGTTATGGGGCATTATTCACAGCTAATTCTTCAATTCCAAAAGTTGAATTTCCCTGGGTAAATGGGCAAATAACAGCTACCATACCTGACAATAATGGTGGATGGTACATTGGTGGCACTTTTACTAGAGTGGGCACATATCTCAGAAACAATCTGGCACATATTAATGCAAATAAAACTGTTGATACTTTATGGAATCCAAACGTAAATAATGCAGTTCAAGCAATTGTAATCGACAGCATTGATATTTATATTGGAGGCAATTTTACCTCTGTTGGAGGGACTGCCAGTAATCATATTGCTAAGCTTAATAATACAAATGGTAATATTGACCCTACTTGGAACGGGAATGCAAATAACAATGTTTATTCGCTTACTATTAATAATCATGATATTTATGTTGGGGGTAGTTTTACTACAATAGGAGGAACGACCAGAAATTATATAGCTAAATTGAATAATGTAAATGGAAATTCAGATAACCTATGGAATCCAAACGCAAATAATACGGTTCAATCTGTTGTTTGTAGTGGAAATAATATTTACGCTGGAGGTTATTTTACGACAATTGGAGGATTATCACGGAATTTTATAGCAAAACTAGATAATGTCAATGGTAATGCAGATGCTTCGTGGAATACGAATGCAAATAGTTATGTATTTACAATCTTAATTAACGGTAATGATATTTATGTAGGAGGGCTATTTACAAATATCGGAGGATTGAATGTGAAATATCTTGCAAAATTGAATAATACTTCAGGGTCTGCAGTTGTAGCTTGGTACCCGAATGCAAATTCCAGAGTGTTGAGTATTGCTACCGATGGCAACTATATATATGTAGGGGGATTTTTTACTTCTATTGGAGGACAAAGCAGAAACTACTTAGCTAAACTTGATTATTCTACAGGTACAGCAGATTTACTTTGGAATCCCAATCCAAATGGTTATGTGTATACAATAAACAAATTCGGAAATGACATTTTAGCTGGCGGCAATTTTAATATTATTTTTTGCCTAACCAGAAATAGGATTGCGAGACTGCATACTTTAACCGGTATTGCTGACACTATATGGAATCCGGGAGCAAATAACACCATTTATTCTTTTGCATTAGGCGGTAATTATATTTATGCAGGTGGTGATTTTTACATTATTGGTGGTATATATCAGAATAATATTGCAAGATTTAACATCTCTACTGGTTCTTTAGATATTTCTTGGAATCCTAATTTAAATAGTACTGTCTATTCTATTGTGATTAGCGGTAATGATATTTACATAGGTGGTTATTTTACTTATGCAGGAGGACAACCAAGAAACTATCTTGCCAAACTGAATGACTCTAATGGGAATGTTGATCTTGCGTGGAATCCTAATGCAAATAATTCAGTCAATTCGCTTGCCATTGACGGAAATGACATTTATGCAGGTGGCACGTTTACTACAATTGGAGGACAGCCAAGAAATTACATAGCAAAATTGAATAACACCAATGGACTTGCTGTTATTTCATGGAATCCATCAGCTAATAATACTATTTATACACTTGCACTAAATCAAAATTTTGTTTTTGTCGGAGGGGATTTTACTACAATAGGTGGACAATCAAGAAATCGCATAGCAAAACTGAATAAAATAAATGGTAATGCAGATTTGTTATGGAATCCCAATGCAACTAGCCATGTCTACACTATTGCAATACATGGAAATTCAATCTATGCAGGAGGAAATTTCATGGCAATCGGAGGACAAAACTCACATTATATAGCAAAATTAAATATTACCAATGGTCTTTCATATAGTTTTTTGCAAGCTTCTGATAATATTCGGGCTCTTGCAGTCAATACCGGATACTTTTATGCTGGCGGTCTTTTTACAAATATATTTGGAACCAATCAAACATATATTGCAAAGATATCTCAATCCATGGAAATCAATATACAACCTCTTCTCATTTCTTTATGTGTAGGAGAAAACACATTTTACTCAGTTGAGTTATCAGACAGTGTGCCTGTAACCTATCAGTGGCAAGATAGTACTTCGAATCATTCTTGGCAAGATATTATTGGTGCCACTGGTGATACACTATATCAAAATGCTGTCAGTTTATCTATGAACAATAATAAATATCATTGTGTGATAAACTATTTAAATAGCACCATTACAAGCAAGCCTGCTTTTCTTGTAGTACATAATGTTTATAATACAAACAATCCTCGAACAATCTGTAGTGGAAGCTCATATTTATTAAATGGACATTCATATTCAATTTCAGGTAATTATATTGATTCACTAATTTCTGTTTATGGTTGTGATAGCATTGTTAATACTCAGCTTACTGTTAATTCTTTTCCTGATCCCGCTCAATTTATATCTGGGGCAACTACCGTTTGCCAGGGACAAGATACTGTAACCTATGTTGTTCCGCCAATTCCAAATGCTACAAGTTATAGTTGGACACTTCCCGGGGGAGCCACTGGAACAAGCAACACAAATACAATCAGAGTAAATTATAGTTGGTCGTCAAATTCTGGAAATATCTCAGTAAGGGGACAAAATAATTGTGGCTATGGCATAACATCATCTTTGCATGTTACAGCAAACCCAATACCTTTAGCTCAGTCTCTTCCCTGGACATTATTAAATAATAGTTATGGAAATTATAACACATACAAAATTACGCACATAGCCGCTTTTGGTTCAAGAATTTATTCTACTGTTTCAGGACAAAGTGGAATATTTTATTCTGTTGATCATGGGTCATCCTGGACAGCATTAAATCATGGAATTACAAATTTTGATTATAGAGCAATGGTCAATGATGGTTCAAGAATCTATGCCGGAACTTATGGTGGCGTTTTTGTATCATCAGATAATGGTACAAATTGGACGGCAATAAATAATGGATTGACAAATACGCAGGTTAACACATTAACAATTGCAAATTCAAAGCTTTATGCTGGCACACAAGCAGGATTCTTTGTGTCAACAGACAATGGAGCTAACTGGATAAGAACAGATGTTGGTGTAGGAACACCCATTTTCCAATCACTTGCGATAAAGGGAAACACTATGTTTGCAATTATTGATACCCATCCATATATTTCAAATGATGGTATTACCTGGATATTTATGAACCAAGATTTTGTTTTTTCATCAATAATAGTTAATGGTAGTTGGGTTTATGTAGGTGGTGTGAGTGGCATTTGCAGAACAAATAATAATGGCATCTCCTGGACACAATTATTTTCCGGAAGTATGATTTATGGTTTTGCAACATGGGACAAATATATTTTTGCTGCCACACAAAATCAGGGTCTTCTTAGATCCGACACCCTTATTACTAGCTGGACAGCATACAATAATGGTATTTTGGGTTCTTCTTTATCTTCAATAGCTTCATATGGGTCAAATATATATGTTGGGAATATAGGTGGTCAGTTATATTCATCTACAAATCTTGGTAGTAATTGGAATTTAATTGGATTACCCAGTGATGGAATGCTTAGTTTTTATAAAAATGGTTCTAAAGTATATGCTGGGACACAATTTAATAGTCTGTTAATATCATCAGATTTTGGACACAATTGGATAAGATGTACGGATAATTGGTTGCACAATAATAGTGTTTATGCATTTGCTCTTCATAACAATGACCTTTTTGTCGGAGCCAGTCAAAGCCCAGTTTATCGTTCATCAGATTATGGTTCAACCTGGAGCCCTTTTCATACCGGGATACCAAATTATAATTCAATTCAATGTTTAGCCTCAAATAGTAATTACATTTTTGCCGGATTGAGTGCCGCAGGTGTATATTATTCTGACGGTTTCTCAAATTGGACAGCCTCAAATACAGGATTATCTAATTATGTTGTTAATGCGCTTGCCATAGAAAATTCAAATATTTACGCAGGGACCAACGATGGAATGTTTTTGTCAACAAATAATGGTACTCAATGGAGTGCAATAAATAGTGGTATTTTATCAGGTAGTACAATAACTTCACTTGCTATTTATGGAACAAAAGTTTTTGCAGGAACAAGTACTGGGATATATTTAACAACAAACAATGGTACAAGTTGGACTTCTATTAATAACGGACTTACAAATACACATGTCATTTCACTTGCAACATATAATTCAAATATATTTGCCGGAACAATGGATGGTGTTTTCCTTTCGGAGGATACTGGTGTAACGTGGGTATCCATAAAAGATAATTTTCCGGATAACTTAAATGTAAATACTCTGACAGTTGATGATACAAATATTTATATCGGAACAAAAGGAAGTAATATTTGGAAACGTAATCTTACTAGTGTTTTGAATATAAAAGCCGGAATGAACCAGGTTAATAATTGTGGAGACTCAATAAAATTAAGATCTTCAACAGTATATCTCGGACATGGTTCTTTAACTTATATCTGGTCACCTGCATCAACTCTCAATTTCTCAAATATTCCCAATCCTACTGCAAAGCCTCATTTCTCCACAACATATTATGTCACAGTCAGCGATGGTAATATTTCTGCGGTTGATTCAGTATTTATTCCTTCTGATTCTAACATTGCTCCTCCAACTATTATAAGCCCCATCGTTTATTGCCAATATGATACAACCTCAACTTTATCAGCAACAGGAAGTTCTTTATTATGGTATTTAACATCAACAGGTGGCACCGGTTCAAGTACAGCACCAACACCTTCAACTGTAAATGATGGTACAACGATATATTATGTTTCACAGACAATAAATGGTTGTGAAGGTCCACGTGCAAGTATTGAGGTAATTGTTAAAGCAAAGCCAACTCCACCAGTTGTTACAAATCCTGTAACTTATATATGGTACGATACACCTTCCCCTTTAATAGCAACTGGCAGTAATTTGCTTTGGTATAACGCTTCAGTTGGCGGTACAAGTACTGTTACTACTCCTATTCCATCAACATCAGTTGTAGGTTCAAATTGGTATTATGTATCGCAAACCGTGAATGGCTGCGAAAGTTCTCGTGCTGCAATTAATGTTAATGTAAATCCCATTCCAATTTCAAATTGTAATATATTGTGCTTGTCTGACTCTTTTATTGTAAATTGCAATGATACTATTACATTAAACGCTACAGTGCAATCAAATTCGAATACGCACTACACAATAGATTCAATTACTTATTCTCCCCCGGTTCCCTACAATAGCGGAACCTTGATTACTGTGTTGGACGATGAATGGAGTGATACACTTTCATTGCCTTTCAACTTTTATTTTTTCGGAATAAGTTATAATGAATTTGTTATCGGTTCTAATGGCGCTATTTCTTTTAATACATCTTATGCAAATGGATATAATCAATGGAAGTTTACTAATACAATTCCAGGTATATCTTTACCACACAATTCAATTTGTTGCCCATATCATGATATAGATCCAGATATTTCAGGAGAAATAAATTATTCCATAACTGGTAATGCACCGAACAGGATTTGTGCTATTAGCTGGAACCAGATTCCATTATTCAATTGTACGGGTTTGTTTGCAACTCAACAAATTGTCCTCTACGAATCAACGAATATTATTGATATCAACATCGAAAACAGCCCACTATGTATTAGCTGGAATAATGGTAATTCTGTTATAGGAATTCAAGACTCCACTGGTACTTTTGGTTTTACTCCTCCCGGAAGAAATACAAGTCCATGGACAACACAAAATGAAGCTTGGAGATTTATTCCGAATTGCATACTAAATTATACTTTAAATTGGTATGCAAATAATGTTCTCCTTGGCTCAGGATTAAGTATTAATGTTGCTCCTCATCACACTACAACTTATTTAGCTGAGCTTACATATGATAATTGTAGTTCTTCAAATAATATTTATACAGATAGTACTATAGTGTCTGTGAATAATTCAAACTCAATTATGCCAACGGTAATTAGTCCTATTATATATTGTCAGAATGCAACAGCAACGGCATTATTAGCCACAGGCAACAATTTGCTTTGGTACACATCATCCAATGGAGGGGCCGGATTATCCACAGCACCAACACCAGTAACAACAAATATTGGAACAACATCATATTTTGTTTCGCAAACTATTAATAGTTGTGAAGGACCTCGTGCACAAATTGATGTAATAATAAATTCAATACCTGCCACTCCAACTGTTACGACACCTATATATTATTGTAAGAATGCCGCAGCTACTGCATTAACAGCCACAGGTAGCAATTTGCTTTGGTATACAACCCCCACTGGAGGAGTAGGATCTGTTACATCACCTATACCGATAACTACAAGTGTAGATACTATTCCATATTTTGTTTCGCAAACAATTAATGGTTGTGAAAGTTCTCTTGAATTGATAAATGTCATTACAAATGCACCTCCTGCTACTCCTACTGTAACAACACCAGTTTTTTATTGCCAGAATGCGATTGCAACTGCATTAACAGCCACAGGCAGCAATTTGCTTTGGTACACAACCACCAACGGAGGGACAGGAGTATCAGCATCACCGATACCGGTAACAACAAGTGTAGACACAATTCCTTATTATGTTTCACAAACAGTTAATGGTTGTGAAAGTCCCCAAACGATAATCAATATAATAACAAATGCTTTACCAGCTGCTCCTGGTGTAACAACGCCAGTTTCATATTGTCAAAATGCAACAGCAATACCTTTATCAGCAACCGGAAGCAATTTACTTTGGTACACAATAGCTACAGGAGGCACAGGATTTGCATTAGCACCAACACCAGTTACAAACAGTGTTGACACAGTTCCATATTATGTTTCTCAAACAGTAAACGGATGCGAAAGTCCGCTTGCTTCAATAAATGTAATTACAATTGCAACACCTGCTACCCCTTTGGTTACTTCTCCAATTTCCTATTGCCAGGGTGTCACAGCATCGGCATTAACAGCCACAGGTAGTGATTTACTTTGGTACACTGTAACAACTGGAGGTACCAGTTCAATAATTGCACCAACACCAATTACATCAAGTGCTGATACCATTTCTTACTTTGTATCGCAAACTATAAATGGATGTGAAAGTCCTCGTGCCACTATTGAAATTTATACAGATCCTTTACCACCAGCCCCAATTATAACTCAGGATGGGGATACTTTGTTTTCAAATTCATTAATCGGTGATCAGTGGTATGATCAAAATGGACCACTTATTGGAGAAAATAACCCCAGTCTCATTGTTCTTAGTTCAGGTGATTACTATATTATTACGACTCAAAATGGATGTAGCTCTGATTCCTCTAATAACATTACAGTATTTTTCGCACCCGCAACACAAGCATTTAATATCGGGATTGCCAATGTAACTGACACTTCTTTTGATGTAACATGGTCAAGTGGTTCAAAAGGTAAATGCGCCCTGTTTGTTAAGCAAGATATTATTGGATCGGCATTCCCTGTTAATAACACCACTTATTTTGCAAATCCTATTTTCGGATTCGGCAACCAGATCAATACTTCCGGATGGTATTGCGTTTATAATGACTACAATACAAACGTAAATATCACTGGGTTGCTTCCCGCAACAAAATATAGGGTTATGGCTTGTGAATACAATGGAATACAAGGAAGTGAACAATATAATATTAGTCCTTCAACAAATAATCCTTTGAATCAGATTACCAATTTTACGACAGGAATCATCAATTATTTGCAAAATGAATTATTTATATACCCTAATCCAACAAGTAGCGAGGTTACATTATTTGTTCCCTCAAAGACACAAAGCATTCAAATAATAAATTCTTTAGGACAAATAGTTCTACAAAGAAATGGGAATAGCCAAACGAGTTACTCTTTTAGCCTAAATTCAAGTGGCATATACTTCGTACAAGTAACAACTGAAAAACAAACAATAATTAAAAAATTAATCGTTTGTAATTAGTGGAGTTGGTTGGAAATTAATCAGAGTAAAGGATAGTACAAATTTGTTTTCTCAATTTCATAGCATATCCATTTACTAATTCTTCATTTAGAATTTGGTATAAATTGGATACTTGCAGTTTTTTGCAGCCAACATTCTATGTTGTTTATTGTATTGTTGCGTGATTACAGACAAACAGTAATGCTCATTTATTGTCAGTTATGGAAGATTTGCACTCATTTTAATGTCCCTGAATACATGGTGAATTTCCGATTCAAAGATTCATGAAAAATCTTATTGTCAAACCCAAAAAAAATCCAGTCCGATGTCTCAAGGTGCACTATGGCACAAGCGTTCTATGACGCAAGCGGACTATAAAGCCGCAAATCCATGCAAGGATATATTAACGAGCTTACGGACTGGAAGTGCAAAGATAATTATTTTTACAAAACAAAAAAAACTAAACAATTTATTGCTGTTCACTGCAACTACCAATGCCACTGTTTCTATTTACCCCCACTGCACCTTTCCAACCCCCTTAATTCCATCAAATTCTCCCATCTGTTTATTTTTTACTACCTTTGCCGGGAGCCAAGCAAACCGAAGTTAATTCAATGAATCAAAATCTTAATCCAGAAGCTGAAAATCTTACACCCGTAGAACGGGAATTTGAGAGGCTGTTGCGTCCTAGTGATTTTGATACTTTCGTGGGGCAACATCAGGTAAAGGAAAATCTGAAAATTTTTGTGTTGGCTGCCAAACAAAGGGAAGAAGCCTTAGACCATGTTTTGCTTCATGGCCCTCCCGGACTTGGGAAAACCACTCTTGCGCATATCATCGCCAATGAAATGGGAGTCGGAATAAAAGTAACTTCCGGACCTGTGCTTGACAAACCGGGAGATCTTGCAGGATTGCTCACCAACCTTGAAACCAACGATGTTTTGTTCATTGATGAAATTCACCGCCTGAGTCCCGTGGTGGAGGAATATCTTTATTCAGCAATGGAAGATTATAAGATAGACATCATGATCGAGACTGGTCCTAATGCAAGGAGTGTGCAGATTACACTGAACCCTTTTACGCTTATTGGAGCTACCACAAGGTCAGGATTGCTAACGGCCCCATTAAGGGCAAGGTTCGGGATCAATTCACGTTTGTCTTATTACGATGCAGAACTACTGCTAAAGATCGTGAACCGTTCTGCTTCTATCATTAAAGTTGAAATTAAATCTGATGCAGCTTATGAAATTGCCCGCCGCAGCAGAGGCACCCCGCGTATTGCAAATGCATTGCTCAGGAGGGTCAGAGATTTTGCACAGATCAAAGGCGACGGCATCATCAACATGGAAATTGCACATTATGCATTGAATGCTTTGAATGTGGACGAGAATGGTCTTGATGAAATGGACAATAAAATACTTGCTGCCATCATCGAAAAATTTAAAGGCGGGCCTGTAGGAATATCAACTATATCTACAGTCTGTGGTGAAGATACTGGAACAATAGAAGAAGTCTATGAGCCATTTCTTGTTCAGGAAGGCTATATAAACAGAACACCACGCGGAAGAGAAGCCACAGAAAAAGCTTATCTGCATCTCGGAAAAATCAGCCCCTCGAAACAGGGAAGTCTTTTTTAATAGAGTCAATAGACATCAGACATTGGTCAATAGTCAGTAGTCATTGGTCAATTGTCATTGGTCAATTGCAGCAGTCAGCGACATTGAACATTGAACTACTTTTTTCACTCAACAACAAACCACAAATAACAAACTTCAAACAACAAACTCTCTCCTTCCATGAAAGAAAGAATAAACACAGGTCAATTTATAAAAGACACAGCCAAGAAACTTGGTTTTGATGGCTGTGGCATTGCTTCGCCAAAAGTTTTGGAAAAAGACATCGCCTATTACAACAAATGGATATCCGATCGCAAACACGGCAACATCGCATATCTTGAAAAAAATATTTCGCAGAAAGCGGATCCTACAAAAATCCTTAAAAACACAAAGTCGGTAATCGCCCTTGTGCAAAGCTATAATCCGGATGTGAAACAAAATACGGAAGCACATTACAAGATAGCCAAATATGCACTTGGCAACGATTACCACGTGGTGATGAAAAATAAGGCCAACTTGCTTATTGCAACATTGCAAAAGAAAATCAAGAATGCTGAATTCAAAGTTTTTGTTGATAGTAACAGTATTCTCGAAAAAGCATGGGCTGCACGCTGCGGCCTTGGTTGGATAGGAAAAAACACTCTGCTTATTAATAAAGAACTCGGTTCATATGTTTTCATCTGCATCATCCTTACAGACCTTGATCTTAATTATGATGAATTGCATGAGGACCATTGCGGCAATTGTAATGCCTGCATGGTGACATGTCCGGCAAACGCCATTGAAAGCCCTCATCAACTCAATGCTTCAAAATGCCTCGCCTATCTGACGATAGAAGACAAATCAACAGAGGTTGCAGAAGGCAAGGGAAAAACAAAAGGTTGGATATATGGATGCGACATTTGCCAGGATATTTGTCCATGGAACAATGTAATTCCTGCTACCACTGAAACGGGGTTTGTGCCAAATCCGGCTTTGCTGAAACTGACAAAAAAAGACTTCCTAAATCTGGATGAAAAAACTTTCGAAAAACTTTTTAAGAACTCAGCCATTAAAAGAATTGGGTTTGCAAAATTAAAGAGCAATATCGAAAAGGCTTGATAATTGTCATTGGTCAATAGTCATTGGTCATTGGTCAATAGTCATTAGGTCATTTGCTACGCGTTATTCATTGTCATTGGTCATAAGTTGTCATTGATGGTCATTAATTGTCATTGGTCATTAGTTGTCATTTGTCATTGGTCATTTTTAATTCTCAAATCTTAAATCAAAAATCTTAAATCTTTCACGGACATAGGGTCATTTGATGGTTTAAAGAGCAAGTCATTTTCTTTTCTATTGAAACAAAACTTCGAACACGAAATTATAAATTGTTATTGAAATCTTAATTTTATAGTCTAATGGTAGAGTGGCATTCACTGCCAAGATAAATTACTTATCTTTGCTTACTTTTTTATCAGAAAAATTAATACTGTCTCATTATTGTGAGTGAAAAAGAAGATAAACCCAAAAAGAAAACCAGAAGAGAATTCCTTCAACAAATAGGTATTGTTGGAGCAGGAACTATTTTGGCAGGATCGGCCATTTATGCAGGGTTCTCATATCAGAACAAGAAAAAACCAGGTGACAGAATTAAAGTGCTGACAGCTGAAAACGAACTGATAGAGGTTGATAAAAACGATACGACTAAAGCAAAGAAAGTTCTTGCCACCGATCTTACCGAATTGCAAAAAGAAGGCAGAGAAGGTATCCCCGGAAAAAGATGGGTGTATGTTGTTGACCTTTCCAAATGCAGAAATGCCAGGAAATGTATGTCAGCATGCAATGAAGCACATCATCTGAGACCTGAGCAGCATCATATCAATACTCTTTTGATGAAGGAAAGCAAGAATACTCCTGCTTATTACATGCCAAAACCCTGTATGCACTGTGACAATCCGCCTTGTGTGGCTGTATGTCCTGTGGATGCTACCTATAAACGTCCGGATGGAATAGTGCTGATAGATAATGAACGTTGCATTGGTTGCAGGTTCTGTATTGCTGCCTGTCCTTATTCTGCAAGGATACTGAACTGGATAAAACCAGAGAAAGAAGAGGAAGATAAAGGCAAAACCTATAATGTTGAATTGAACATTCCACAAAGATTGGGAACGGTTTCGAAATGTCTGTTCAGCGCCGACAGAATCAGGGAAGGGAAACTTCCATATTGTGTTTCTGCCTGTCCAAACGGAGTGTATTATTTCGGTGATGAAAATGAAGATGCAGTTACCAATGGGACTACAAAGGAAACAGTGCCTTTCAGAAAACTTCTTGAAGATAATGGTGGATACCGGTTGATGAGCGACCTGGGAACACAACCTCGAGTATATTATCTGCCACCGAAAAATAAATCATATCCTTTCCAGGATAAAGATAAACCGGAAGCTGAGAAAGACGTAAGTGAAGGTTAAGTTATTTTTGATTTGAGATTTTTGATTTAAGATTTAAAGGAAAAAGATTTAAGGAATTAACAGGATTTTATGCAGCGAAAATCTACTTTTAAAATTTTTGTTTTATTTACAATAGTACTTGTAAATACCGGCTTTTTGTTTGGTCAGAATTGGGTTGTACCTGCAGAGAAAAAAGCGAAAGCAAGCCCTTTCCTTTTCACTGAAGTAACTTCCAAACAAGGTGAAGCAGTTTACACCAAAAACTGTCAGTCATGTCACGGAAATCCGGGAAAAGACAATGCATTAAAATCACTGACTCCTCAACCTCCCGATCCTGCTGCGGATAAGATGCAGAAGAATACGGATGGTGAAATTTTTTATAAAATCTCCGAAGGAAAAGCCATCATGCCTTCATTTAAAAATATTCTTTCTGAAACTGACAGATGGGACATCATTTCGTACATCAGGAGCTTTAACAAATCATATACACAAGCGGCTATTAACACCAATGCTTCGACAAGCAGCCCTGTTAAGATCAGGGTGAAATTTGACAGCATAACAAAGAAATTAATTTTCTCAGCAAAAAAAGCAACAAAGAAAGATTCCGTTCCTGTTGTGGATGCTGAAACCGAAATATTCGTTATGCGTTATTTTGGGAATATGCAGTTGGATTCCTCACAACAAACAAACGATTCAGGAATCGTTGCATTTTCTATTCCTGAAAAACTACCAGGTGATTCAACAGGTTTTCTGAAGATCATTGTAAAGATGAATGATGATGCTACCGGTGAAAAATCTGACACATTCAAACTAAAAATCGGAGTTCCTACTATCGTCCCGGGACTCACTGCAAACAGGGCAATGTGGAATGTTGTTTCTAAAAGTCCTGTATGGTTGCTGGCAACTTATTTTTCAATTCTGCTTGGGGTTTGGGTTTTCCTGATCTATGTCATTACAAGATTGGTGAAGTTAAAAAAACTCGGAAAAGAAACGAAATAGATCAAGGTTTACCCCGTTGGATAGGAAATATCCTATGGGGTGAAAGTTCAAGGTTTTGTTTAGACAAAGTCTTCAGGAAATTAAAAAGAAAAAGATGAAAAGAAAACTACTTATTGCGGTTGCATTTTTCTCCTTGTTTTCACTAAGGGAGGTTGCGCAAAGCCAGGATACGACTGAGGTTGGTATTACTGAGCATCTGGGTAAAAAGATCCCTTATGATCTTAAATTTGTAAATGACAAATTTGACACAGTAACTCTAAAGCAACTCATAAATAAGCCAACTATTTTTTCGTTTGTTTATTTTGATTGTCCGGGATTGTGCAGTCCTTTGCTCGAAGGTGTCGGGAATGTTATTGACAAGACTGATCTTGTTCTCGGCAAGGATTACCAGGTGATCACCATCAGTTTTAATTTCAGGGATACTCCTGAAAAAGCTAAAAAGAAAAAAGAAAAATTCACGAAACGATATTCTAAAGATAAAAGCGATGGATGGATGTTCCTCACTGCCGACAGCGCTACAATTTTTAAAGCTACCGGCGCTTTTGGTTACCGCATCAAAGCACAGGGATTGGATTTCATTCATCCATCAGCTATCGTTGTTGTCAGTCCTGAAGGTATGATCACACGCTATCTTTATGGAATTTCATTTCTTCCATTCGATCTGAAGATGGCCATTATTGAAGCAGGAAAAGAACAGCCCAGACCAACCATTCAAAAATTGTTGCTGTTTTGCTTTGGCTACGATGTTGCGGGCAAACGCTATGCACTGGAAGTTACAAAGATCTCAGGAACGGTGATCATTTTCTTTGCTGTCATCTTCCTGATCACCTTAATTGTAAAATCAAGAAAGAAAAGAATAAAAATCACACACAATGATTAACGCTACAACAACGATGGAAAGTGTGAGTTATTTGGATCACAAAGGGAAATACAAAGGTATTTTCGCCTGGATATTTGCAACCGATCATAAAAGGATCGCACTTCTTTACCTCTACGCCATTTCTACTTTTTTTGTAATAGGCGCCATACTTGGCCTGTTGATGAGGCTGGAACTTATATCTCCCGGACAGACCATTATGACGGCTCAGACCTATAACGGAATTTTCACAGTTCATGGCATTATGATGATCTTTATGGTTGTGATACCTGGTCTGTCTGCTATATTCGGCAACTTTTTCCTCCCCATACTCATAGGAGCCAAAGATGTTGCATTCCCGCGGCTCAATCTTTTTTCATGGTATATTTTTATAACAGGATCCATTCTTGCAGTACTGTCTCAGTTTCTCAGAAGCGGACCTCCTGACACAGGATGGACATTCTATGCACCATACAGTACAGCCACAGGAACCAATGTAATATTTGCTACAACAGCCGCTTTTGTTCTGGGATTTTCATCCATTCTTACCGGGCTTAATTTTATTGTCACTATTCACAGGATGCGTGCACCGAAAATGAAATTTTTCAGTATGCCTTTGTTTCCATGGTCAATTTATGCGACAGCCTGGATACAGGTTCTTGCAACGCCTATCATTGCAATCACATTGCTTATGTTGATTGCAGAACGCCTTTTCAAAATTGGTTTTTTCGATCCAGCCTATGGTGGTGATCCCATTCTATTTCAGCACATGTTCTGGATCTACTCCCACCCTGCCGTGTATATCATGATACTTCCTGCAATGGGTGTGATCACAGAGATCATTCCGACATTTTGCCAGCGAAAAGTTTATGGATATAAAGCCATCGCTATGTCGAGCCTTGCCATTGCAGGTGTTGGTTATCTTGTCTGGGGACATCACATGTTCACTTCAGGAATGAGCGAAACAGCAAGATGGGTGTTCTCATTGCTCACCTTCATTGTTGCAATTCCCAGCGCCGTCAAGGTTTTTAACTGGCTTGCCACGATGTACAAAGGTTCGATTGATCTGAAGCCGCCTCTACTTTACGCTTTATCTTTCATCTTTCTTTTTTCGATAGGCGGGCTTACTGGACTTGTTCTTGGCTCTCTTGCAACAAACATCCAGGTTCATGATACTTCCTTTGTGGTGGCCCATTTTCACTATATAGTGTTCGGGGGAATGGGCTTCGGGTTCTTTGCAGCGCTTCATTATTGGTTCCCTAAGATCTATGGGAGAATGTATAATTTCAGGCGTGCCAACATCGCATGGGGTATTCTCTTCGTTGGTTTCAACCTGCTGTATTTCCCTCTATTTATTATTGGAATGCAGGGAATGCCTCGAAGGTATTACGACTATTTGCCGCAATTTCAAACGGGCCATGTAATTTCAACCATTGGAGGGATCATCTTAATTATCGGTTTATTTCTGATGATCCGCAATCTTGTCCTTGGTGCAAGAAAAGGAGCAAAAGCACCTGCAAATCCGTGGAACGGTAGCACACTTGAATGGCAGATCGTATCACCACCTCCACAGGAGAATTTCGATGAAGATCCGTTGATCAAAAACAACCCATACGATTACGAATAGTTAATTCTGCATTGATGGAAAATGAATTAATACACAAAGAAGAAACAAGGGATGACACAGCTGCCAAGCTGGGCATGTGGATATTTATCTTCACAGAATTGCTTTTATTTGGTGGTCTGTTCATTGTTTACTCTGTTTTCAGAACTCAATATTCAAGGGAGTTTCACCAGGCAGCGCTTGAACTGAATGTTACCATTGGAGCTTTTAACACAATTGTACTTCTCATCAGCAGTATGACGATCGCGATGGCACTGACAGCACTGCAAAAGAACAATAAAAAATTAAGCCTTCGGCTGATCGGAATCACCATTCTGATGGCATTTGTGTTCCTGGTAAATAAATACTTTGAATGGGGCGCTAAATTTCATCACGGCATATACCCCGGATCAGAACTCATGATGAAATTTGAACACGGACATTTGCTTTATTTTAGTTTGTATTTTTTCATGACAGGCTTACATGCGCTGCACATTATTGCCGGCATGGTTCTTCTGTCAGTAATATTTTTCAGGATCAAAAAAGGGATCATCCATTCAGAAAAATATGTGTTTCTCGAAAACGGCGCTCTTTACTGGCACCTTGTGGATTTGATATGGATATTTTTGTTCCCGTTGTTGTATTTGATCACTTAAAGAAGGGTTTGTTGTTTGTTGTTAGTCGTTAGTTGTTATTAGAAAATAAATCAAAAATCTGAAATAATTTTCATGTCAGAAAATGCTACTCATATTACCGAATACAAAACACTGGGTATAGTGCTGGTGACATTGTTGTTTTTTACTTTGATAACCATCGTTGTCACTTCGTTTGATCTTGCCGTATGGAATGTGGTACTGGCACTGGTGATTGCCGGCACCAAAGGTTTTCTTGTTGTCACTTATTTTATGCATATCAAATATGAAAGCTTATTACTAAAAATACTTGTAGGCATGGTGTTCTTTTTATTTGCACTTATTTTGGTCATTACTTTTATTGATTACGCATATAGATAATAAAAAGTATGAAGTTCTAAAACCCGGGATCATCCTGAAAGTTGGAATTAAAAAGTATAAAAATTAAAGCACAGTAAATTAAAATAAAGTATGTTCTCAGGCGCTTCAAATTTTGTCAATGGTGTTGATAAAACTTTTTTTATCATACTCGGGATATCCTTCTTTTTCCTGATCGGGATCACCTTTACAATGATCTTTTTTGTTCTAAAATATAACAGGAAAAAGAAAATAGCTGCAGTTCAGTTAAAGGATAATACCTGGCTTGAGATCACTTGGACACTTGTTCCTCTGGCATTGGTGATGGGAATGTTTTATTACGGCTATATGGCTTTCATTCCAACACGCTACCCTCCCAAAGATGCAATGGAAGTAAAGGTCATTGCAAGGATGTGGAAATGGTCGTTTGAATATAAAGGCGGTAAGCAATCGGATAGTCTTGTTTTGCCGGTTAACAAAGCGGTAAAGCTTAACCTGGAATCAATGGATGTGATCCATGGTTTTTTTATTCCGTCGTTCAGGCTTAAAGAAGATGTTGTCCCGGGGAAACATAATTACACCTGGTGCATTCCTGAAGAAATTGGTCAGTATGAGATCATGTGTTCTTCCTATTGCGGAGTCAGGCACTCATACATGGAGGGGCAAGTGGTAGTTGTTTCGGAAGACGATTTCAACAAATGGCTGGCTGCTCTGCCTGACAAAAGCAAGGAAACAAAAAGTGAAGGATTTAAAATTTTGCAAAACAATGGCTGTATGGGATGCCATTCCATTGATGGTTCTAAAATAGTGGGACCATCTTTCAAAGGACTTTATGGTTCAACAGTTGAACTGGTGGCTGATGATGGAACCAAAAAAATAACTGCCGACAGTACCTACATTAAAGAATCCATCTTCTTGCCGGATAAAGAAATTGTCGCAGGCTACCAGAAAGGCATCATGAAATCTTATGACAACATTTTAAAGAAGGAAGATGTTTCGAAGATCATTGAGTATTTGAAAACGATAAAATAAAATAGTCAATAGTCATTAGTCAAGAGTCAATAGTCATTAGTCATGAGTCAATAGTCAATGGTCAATGACGATGAAGACACTTTAAATTATTCAAGGTTGAACTTTTCCAAACTCCATATCGTTTTATCCCTCATCAAATACAGGATATCCCTTGCGGTGACATTCACTGCTGTTTGCGGATTTCTTTTCTTTTCGGGTCATTTTGATCTGCATTTATTGTACGTGGCTGTTGGTGTTTTTATCTTATCCGGCGGTGCGTCTGCACTCAATCAATACATGGAGAGAAACTATGATGCACGTATGAGCAGAACCATGTCGAGGCCTATACCGGCTGGCAAAATAACTGCTTTAAATGCGCTGATCGTATCCATCATTTTTATCATTTCCGGTTTACTTGTGTTGTTGATCTTTTCCGGAACAACATGTTTTTTACTGGGACTATTCAATATTGCCTGGTATAATTTTCTCTATACAAATCTGAAAAAAGTAACACCTTTCGCAGTTGTGCCTGGATCTTTGGCGGGTGCTGTTCCTGTTATTATTGGCTGGTCTGCAGCAGGTGGGTATTTTCTTGACCCCGCAATAGTTTTTGTCACCTTCTTTCTTTTTATCTGGCAGATCCCTCACTTCTGGCTGATACTGCTTAAATACAGCAAAGAATACGAAGAAGCCGGTTTTCCTTCAATAAAACAAAACATCAGTCCTGAGAATTTAAGGTTCATTATTTATACATGGATGATCGCAACCTCGGTGATATCATTGATGTTTCCACTTATTCACATTATCAAACCCGTCGTGCAGAGCCTTGCAATATTGTTCCTCAATCTTTGGTTTGTTGTGATCTTTACCCGTTCAATTTTTAAAAATAAAGAGGAATGGAATTACAGATATCTGTTCTTCAACATGAACTTGTATATGCTGCTTGTGATGCTGGTGTTGGGGTTTTACAGGATTTTTGTTTGAAGAAAGTCAATAGTCAGTAGTCATTAGTCATTAGTCATTAGTCAATAGTCATTAGTCATTGGGGAAGTAACAACAAACTAATAACAACAAACCACTAACCTTTTTTGTGTACCCGGGGCGGGAATCGAACCCGCACAAGATTACTCTTATTGGTTTTTGAGACCAACGCGTCTACCAATTCCGCCACCCGGGCATTACACAATTTTTGAAATTGGGAGTGCAAATGTAGAGATTCCTTTTTGATAAGCAAAATAATATTGAAATCTTTCGAAAGAATGGGAACACGAATTGCGCGGATTAGACGGATTTACACGGATAAAATTAATCACTTCACCACTATCACTTTTTTAAACATCATCCCTTTGTTATTCTCAATTACGATAGTATATTCACCCTGTGCAAAACGACTCACATCAATGCTGGTGTTGCTGCTTGTCTCTTTTTCCAAAACTATTTCTCCTGATGCGTTCAAGAGTTTGATTTTTGAAAAGCCTGCAATGCCTGTAATTGATATCTGATTATTGGCGGGATTGGGGAATACTGAAATGTTGGAATTGCTTTCGTATGTGGGTAAGGATAAGAGAATATCTGCATTGACGATGATATAGAAATTATCGTCTGTGCCTACAAATGCGGTGGCTTTGGTTCCTGAAAAAGTTCTTCCTGCTGTGCCTTGCAGACCTGTGAATGTTCCGTTGGCATTGTAAACTGCCCATTTCACTGTGGCGCTATCGTAGACGGACATTGGTCCGACCTGCCATAAGAACAATACCTGTCCTGCATGGTTCTCTAATGCCGAAGGGAAAATTTCGTTGGCTTCGTTCAGTGGGGTGGCGACATGCTGCATAAATGCAGTTGCTCCTGTATCAGAAACAGCCCAATAAACATGACTGTTGCTCATGAATGCACAAAATTGCCGGCCTGCATTTCCAACTTCCAGTGAAGGACCAACCATCGGACAGTAATTGATCTTCCAGTTGTCGTTGTTCACACGAATGGCGGTAAAATTATTTGCGACAGGGCTTCCTTTGAGAACAAAAAAATCGCGGATACTGTCCTGTGCAGATCTGAAGGCAAGATAGACATTGCCATCCTTTCCAAACCTCGCCCTTGTCATGCACATGGAACAAGCCAAGCCATTGTGATTTGTAATGACAACGTTGGTATCTGTTGAAAAGGTCACACCATTATCCGTTGACATTGACTTATGCAGCCACGTTGCTTCCGGCACCTGTGTTTGCACAGGCACCATCGTATGCCAGAACACACAAACATGGTTGTTGCCATCAGCAGCAACGGTGACACCATCAACTCCTGATGTTGCGGAAACCGATTTAAGATTTTCAAAAGTGGCGCCGCCATTAGTGCTACGGCTGTATCTTGCATAAACATTCACTCCCGATGACCAGTGATCCATCCACACCACATGAATTACACCATCAATGCCCACCGATAGTTTTGGACCCCTCTCGCCCATGTTGAATTCAACAGTGCCGGAGGAATTAACCTGAACAGGCGCTGAAAAAGTAGCGCCATTATCGGTTGAACGGATATAGTAAGCGTTTTGATTTTTTGCATAAACAACATGGACCACGCCATTGCTGTCCTTCACAACATCGGGAACAAGGCTTCCCAATGGAGCCGGGATAAGGTTCACCAAACTCTTCGCACCATTGATCTGTGCAAGGGATTGGGAAAAAATAAATACGGATAAAATGATAAGGATTTTAAATTTCATGTTTTTTTAGTCATTTGTCATTAGTCATTTGTCAT
>CAISZK010000174.1 GCA_903889915.1 uncultured Bacteroidota bacterium | reverse complement strand
TTTACTCTTACACGACAAATGCAGTTCAGGTTGCTGTAAATGGTCAGCCGGTATTGGTAACAGGTGTTGAAAGAATTATTCCACTTGGTTTTCTTACCAACGTTGCAGGTAATTTCAAAATAACTGCTACTAACCTTGCACAGTTTGATGCAAATACTACTGTTTATCTTGAAGATACTCAAATACCCGCAACAGTAAATCTTTCCTCGACCAAAACTTACACTTTCGCATCTAATGCAGGAACCTTCAATAGTCGTTTCAAATTGCATTTTAATAAATCCACCAGCGCTTTGCCAATTCAGTTGCTCAGTTTTGATGCAAAATGTATGAATAACAATGTTGATTTGAATTGGTCAACAGCTACTGAAATGAACAATGATTACTTTACTGTTGAGAGGAGTACTGATGCCGCTACATGGAATTTTGTAAAGAAAGTTAGTGGGGCCGGTAACAGCAACAGCGTGTTGAATTATACAACTAAAGATGCTGACCCACTCAAAGGTATTTCGTACTATAGGTTGAAGCAAACTGATTATAACGGACAGTCGGAATCTTTCAATGCTGTAGCAGTAAATTGTGATGAAGAATCTTCGCAGGTGAACATAACTTACTATCCAAATCCATTTACATCAGAAGTGTTTGCAGTGATCAATAATTCGACTTCAGAAAATGCGACTGTCAATGTTTACAATATTTTCGGAAGCAAGGTTTACTCTAAAAATATCAGTCATGAAGAATTGGAGCTAAAAGGATTTTCATTGAATCTGGAAAATGTTGCTGATGGGATTTATTTTGTGGAATTCAAATCGGATAGTTATTCAGGGATTGAAAAGATTGTGAAAAATTAATGATTGTTGGGGCATGCGTTGGAAACGCTCGCCAGCAGAGGAAATGCGTGCCGCCAGTTGTGCTCGGATTTCATCCCGAAGCTTGGAGACTCGCGAACGAAAGCTTCGGAACACGCAGATGAAATTGTGGACGAAATCTTAGAAGAGGATAATAAAAAAGACCGGAAATTTCCGGTCTTTTTTATTACTGTAAAACTAAATAGTTTTTGATAATGATAAGCTGAAAAATTCTTATTTACCAAATTCCATATTTGCGTAGCGTTTGTAAGTATTGTAACGCCATTTTGCGGCTTCTTCAGCTCTGCGGAATAATTCGTCAGCTTCTTCCGGGAAACCAAGTTTGAGAGAGGTGTAGCGAACTTCGCTGTTGAGGAATTCCTGAAACTCTGCCCAATTTGGTTCGGGGGAATCGAGTTTGAAAGGATTTTTTCCTTCTTTTTCCAACAGTGGATTGTACCTGTAGAGATGCCAGTAACCAGACTTGACAGCCCTGTCGGTTTGATCCTGGGTCAAGCCCATTCCACGCCTTAGACCATGATTGATGCATGGAGCATAAGCAATGATAATAGAAGGACCGGGGAAAGCTTCGGCTTCTTTGAGAGCGCGGAAATATTGTCCGTTGTTGGCACCCATTGCTACCTGAGCAACGTAAACATATCCATAAGAAATAGCCATCATGCCAAGATCTTTTTTCCTGATCTTTTTGCCGGAAGCGGCAAATTTGGCAATGGCACCAATAGGAGTAGATTTTGAAGCCTGTCCGCCGGTGTTGGAATAAACTTCGGTATCGAGAACAAGAATATTAATATCCTCACCTGTTGCAAGGACATGGTCAATTCCGCCATAGCCGATATCGTAAGCCCAACCATCGCCACCAAATGCCCAAATGGATTTCTTAATAAGGTATTGTTTTAAATCCAAAATTTGTTTGGCAACGGGGAGGTTGCTACCTTCAATTTGTGCAAGAACTTTTCCGGAAGCTACAATAGATTCTTCAGCTTTGTCTTTGGCATCAATCCAGCCTTTGAAAGTTTCCTTCATATCGGCAGGTATCTCTGTCATGATAGCATCTTCCATGAGACGTTTGATCCTGTCGCGGATCTTGCTAACACCAATAGCCATTCCAAAACCATATTCGGCATTGTCTTCGAAGAGTGAGTTTGCCCATGCAACGCCTTTGCCATTTCTGTTAGAGCCACGGTAAGGAGTAGCGGGAGCGGAACCTCCATAAATAGAAGAACAGCCGGTGGCATTGGCCACCATCATACGCTCGCCATAAAGCTGGGTGATGAGTTTGATGTAAGGAGTTTCGCCACAACCAGCACAGGCGCCGGAGAACTCAAACAAAGGTTGTGCAAACTGACTATTTTTGAAAGTTTTGAATTTATCAACAACATTGTCTTTGTAAGTGACATTTTTTTCAACATAGTTCCACCTTGCTATTTCAGCAGTTTGGGTGCCGAGAGGTTTCATCTCAAGAGCCTTTACTTTGGATGGGCAAACGTCAACACAATTGCCGCAGCCGGTGCAGTCTAGAACACTTACCTGAATACGGAACTGAAAAGTATCAACATCTTTTCCGAAAGCTTTTAAAGTAACAGTATCGGAAGGAGCTTTGTCGAGTTCTTCTTTTGTGAAGAGGAAAGGTCTGATGCAGGCGTGAGGACAAACATAGGAACACTGGTTGCACTGGGTACAATTTTCTGAGATCCATACAGGGACATTAACTGCAATACCTCTTTTTTCGTATTCGGTAGTTCCGGCAGGGAAAGTACCATCTTCCCTGTTGAGGAATGTGCTGACGGGGAGACTTTCGCCATTCATAGCATTGATAGGCTCCATTACGTTTTTGATGAAATCAGGAATGTCACGTGTGTCTTTCTTCGGTTTCAATTCAATATTCTTCCATTCAGCCGGCACTTTTATTTCTTTTACTTCGCTGCCCTTGTCAATAGAAGCATAGTTCATGTTGACGATTTCTTCGCCTTTTTTCCCGTAGGTTTTGACGATCGCTTTTTTCATATCCTTAACGGCAAGTTCGTAAGGGATGACATTAGAAACTTTGAAGAATGCAGCCTGCATAATTGAGTTGGTACGGTTGCCCATTCCAATTTCTTCTGCGATAGCTGTAGCATTGATAACATAGAATCTGATCTCGTTTTCGGCAAGATATTTTTTCATGTGATCAGGCAATCTTTTCTTGGTTTCTTCTTCGTCCCATATACTGTTGAAAAGGAAAGAGCCGCCTTTTTTGAGACCTTTGAGCATATCATATTTATCAAGGTATGCCGGAACATGACAGGCTACAAAATCAGGTGTGTTTACATAATAAGGTGAACGAATAGGCACATCACCAAAGCGAAGGTGAGAAATGGTTATTCCTCCGGATTTTTTAGAGTCATAAGCAAAATAAGCCTGGCAATATTTGTCGGTTGCTTCACCAATGATCTTGATTGAATTTTTATTTGCGCCAACTGTACCATCAGCTCCAAGTCCATAAAACTTGGCTTCGTAAATTCCTTTAGGATTCACGCTTATTTCAGGTAGAAGTGGAAGAGAGAGATGGGTTACATCGTCCTCAATACCGATGGTGAAATGATTTTTAGGATCTGCTGATTTAAGGTTTTCATAAACTGAAAGCATCATTGAAGGAGTGGTATCTTTAGAGCTTAAACCATAACGTCCGCCAATGATCATTGGTTTTATTTTTTCATCATAAAACATATCCCTGACATCAAGATAAAGAGGATCGCCGTTAGCGCCCGGTTCTTTTGTGCGGTCGAGCACGCAAATCCTTTTCACTGATTTTGGCAGTACGTTGAAGAAATATTTTGCAGAGAAAGGTCTGTAAAGATGAACAGAAATCAATCCTAATTTTTCTCCTTTTATTTCGAGATAATCAATAATTTCTTTAGTTGTTTCGGTGATCGAACCCATTGCCACTATTACATTTTCGGCATCTTTAGGACCGTAATAAGTAAAAGGATGATATTCCCGACCTGTGAATTTTTTCAGTTTCTGCATGTAATCATCAACCATATCAGGAATGGCATCATAAAATTTGTTGGATGCTTCACGTGACTGGAAATAAATATCAGGATTCTGTGCAGTGCCGCGGGTGACGGGATGTTCAGGATTCAATGATCTGTCCCTGTATTCCTGCAGAGCTTTATAATCAAGAAGTGTTTCGAGGTCTTCCATTGCAATTTCTTCAACTTTCTGAACTTCTGCTGAAGTGCGGAAACCATCAAAAAAATGAAGGAAAGGGACTCTTGATTTAATAGCTGTGAGGTGAGCAACACCGGCAATGTCCATAATTTCCTGAATACTTCCGGTAGCGAGTAAAGCAAAACCGCATGACCGTGTACTCATCACATCGCTGTGATCACCAAAGATTGATAATGCCTGTGCAGCTATACTGCGGGCAGAAACATGAAAAACTCCGGGTAATAATTCGCCTGATATTTTGTACATGTTAGGGATCATCAGTAACAATCCCTGAGAAGCGGTGAATGTGGTTGTCAAAGCACCTGACTGCAAAGAACCATGCACAGCGCCAGCGGCGCCAGCTTCGGATTGCATTTCGGCCAATTTCACTGTTTCACCAAAAATGTTCTTTCTACCATGAGCTGCCCATTCGTCAACATATTCGGCCATTGTTGAAGACGGGGTGATCGGGTAAATTGCTGCTACTTCACTAAACATGTAAGCCACATGAGCAGCAGCCCAGTTACCATCACATGTTATAAATTTTTTCTTTTCCATAATACTTAATTTAAAACGCTTTTATCTGTTAATTAAAAAACAACTCCATTTTGAAGCGGCGAAGTTATAAAAACAATACCTATAATTAACAATTTTAACTCAATTTTCTTCGTCATTTTTTTGCCTGCCCTTCGAAAAGCCAATATTTACGCAATAAAAATCAAAAAAAGGAGTAATGGAAAATTCACTTTTTAGCAAGCAATAATAGAATTTTTAACCGATTCGATAATGGAAATTGAATATATCGTGGAGGAGAATGAAATTGAGAAATTTTTGCGAAATAAAATAAGGTAAGATAAAGAAGAAACAGGAAAACTCATTATTGTGCGATGCATTTTGATTTAAAGTCAGATCTGATCACTCAGAAAATGCGAGAAAACACCTGAGTCAGAAGTCAGGTATCAAAATGGTATTTGGAAGTTTTTAGTTCCAAAAAATAATTTGATTAATTTTTCAAAATACGCTGAAAATTTTCAATACAGTATAATTTGATACCGATAACTGCTTTTATATTTATTCGTCAACCAAGAAGTGAAGATTTTTTATTAATTTTATGGTTGCTAAAATTATTGGGAAAAATTAAATTTGCATGACAGTCGAAAAAATTATTTACATTTGTGTCATTACGTTTAAAAAAGGATAATAATAAATGGAGTCGCAAGTTGACAGTTCACTAAAAGAGTTATTGAAAAAGATTTTCGGATTTGATTCTTTTAAAGGGGATCAGGAAGCAATTATAAAAAATGTTCTGGACAAAAAAGATACATTTGTCATAATGCCTACCGGAGGCGGCAAATCTATGTGCTATCAGTTACCTGCATTAATCAGCAAAGGCACAGCCATTGTAGTATCTCCACTTATTTCGCTGATGAAAAACCAGGTTGATGCGATCAGGAATTTCGGAGCTGACGAAGGTATTGCACATTTCATGAATTCCTCCTTATCTAAACTGGAAATTGAACAAGTTAAATCAGATCTATCAACAGGTAAAACCAAACTGCTATATCTGGCTCCTGAGTCATTAACGAAAGAAAGCAATGTTGACTTTCTTAAAGAAATAAACATTTCTTTCTTTGCCATTGATGAAGCACATTGTATATCGGAATGGGGTCATGATTTTCGTCCTGAATACCGCAGGCTAAGACCAATCATAGAAGCTATTGAGAAAAAAGTTCCCATCATAGCACTCACAGCAACAGCAACACCCAAGGTGCAACTTGACATACAGAAGAACCTGAATATGATGGATGCTTCAATTTTTAAATCATCATTCAACAGACCAAACCTCTACTATGAAGTAAGGCCAAAAGGTGATGATGTAAATAAAGAGGTGATCAAGTATGTGAAATCAATGAGTGGCAAATCGGGGATCATTTACTGCCTTAGCCGCAAAAAAGTTGAAGAGCTTGCCGAAACACTGGTGGTGAATGGGATCAAAGCCCTCCCCTATCATGCAGGACTCGATGGCCCGGTAAGAGTAATGAACCAGGATAAATTCCTGATGGAAGAAGTGGATGTAATTGTTGCCACTATTGCCTTTGGTATGGGGATTGACAAACCCGATGTTCGTTTTGTGATTCACTATGATGTGCCTAAAAGTCTTGAAGGTTATTACCAGGAAACCGGACGTGCGGGAAGAGATGACGGTGAAGGAAATTGTCTTGCATTCTACAATTACGATGATATTCAGAAACTCGAGAAATTCATGAAAGGGAAACCTGTGGCCGAACAGGAAATAGGTGGTCATTTGTTGCTCGAAGTAGTATCGTATGCCGAGTCGGCAGTTTGTCGCCGCAAGCAATTGCTTCATTATTTCGGTGAAGTTTTTCCGCATGATAACTGTCAGAACTGTGATAATTGCCTGCATCCAAAATCAAAATTCGAAGCCAGAGATTATGTTGCTACCTTGCTCGAAACGGTGATTGCTGTCAAACAACTTTTCAAAGCAAAACATGTGATCAATGTTTTGATTGGGAAAAATTCGGCTACACTGAAAGCTTGTAAACATAATAAACTCGAAGTTTTTGGAAGAGGTTCTGACCAGGATGAAAAATTCTGGAATTCCGTAATCAGGCAAACACTTATTGAGCGTCTTTTGCTTAAAGATATTGATAATTACGGACTATTGAAGGTCAGTAATGAAGGAATGGAATTCCTTGATAATCCTTATTCAGTGATGATGACATTGGATCATGATTATGAAAACACAGCCGATGATGAATTTTTTAATAGCGGAGGACAAAAGACCAGCGCTACTGATAAGATTTTATTTGCCCTTCTGAAAGATCTGCGTAAGGAAATGGCCAAGAAACGCAATCTTCCTCCTTATGTTATTTTCCAGGATCCTTCCCTTGAAGATATGGCGATTCAGTACCCAATCAAACTCGATGAACTGAAGATGATAACCGGCGTCGGATCGGGCAAAGCTGCCAAATTCGGAAAGCCCTTTTGTGAGCTCATCGCCAAATATGTTGAGGAAAATGAAATTGAACGGCCTATTGACATGGTGGTAAAATCCGTGGTCAACAAATCGGGCATAAAAGTTTACATCATCCAGAATATTGACAGAAAAATTGCACTTGCTGATATTGCAGTTGCAAAGGGTTTTACACTTGATGAACTACTCACAGAAATTGAAAGTATAGTGGCTTCAGGCACACGTATAGACATCAATTATTACATCAATGAAATGATTGATAAAGACAATCAGGAAGAGATCTTTGATTATTTCCGCAATGCTGATTCCGATTCACTGGATGATGCTCTCAAAGAACTTGGCGAAAACACATTCTCCATAGAAGAAGTGCGTATGATGCGCATCAAATTCATGTCGGAGATGGGAAATTAGTTTTAGTTACGGCTTCAAATTTCGGGTTTGTTTGGTTATGCCAACCTTATAATTAAGATGCTATTATTGGCCGTTCTAAACCATGCGCACTTATTATTTCAAAATTTAAATTCCTTTCGAAAATATAGACCCACTGCAAGCTATTTCATTTTCGTTGATTACAAAGGTTATTCATTGCTCAACTCTTAATTTGAAATTCTTAAAAAACCGTCATTGGTCAATGGTGTGGATCTTGGATCCACAGCTTTCTTGAGGTTGTCAAATCTACTGGCGCTTCCGGTATTAATAAATTTACCTGTTTGGATAATAAGAATGCAATAATTAAGTTATACGTATCATCAATTTATTTAATTTTGCAATCATTAATTTAAAACTATGGAAAACGAAGACATTGTCATGAACAGAATTCCCGTTGAGGAACATAAAGAAACAACGGATAATAAAAAGTGCGAACCTAAAAAATGCAAATGCTGCCTGCAATTGACACTGAGTATAATTGCTGTTGTGGGTGTGATAGTTTTGTTTGTACTTTATTTTACTGGCAAATCATGCAGCGGGACCAGCAAAGCCGCCAAAGGAAGTAAGTCAGGTGTTAGTATAGCTTACATAAATAATGACACCATCATGGCAAAATATGACATGGTAAAAACCATCAAAGATTCACTGGCTGCAAAACAAAAAAAAGCAACAGACAGTCTTGAAAAATTACAAAATGCTTTAGAATTTCAGTATAGCGAATATCAGAAAAAACTCAAGGCAAACGCTTACGCTACCATTGCCCAGGCAACGCAAACTGAAAATAGCCTTAAACAAGGACAGGAAGATTTTCTGGCTTTGAAAGAGGAATTGTCTTCACAACTCTCTGACGAAAATGTGAAGATGTCAACTATGCTGCAGGATAGCATTACAAATTATCTGAAAAGATACAACTCTAAATTTAATTACGATTTTATTCTCAGCTACTCGAAAAACAGTGATATCTTATATGCAAACGATAATCTCGACATAACAAAGGAAGTGATCGAGGGTTTGAATAAAGATTACAAGTCAAAGAAGAAATAATAAAAAAGGTTGTCAAAAGCCGGTATAAAAAACGAGGAATATGAAAAAATACGCTTGCCTGTTGGCTATAATTTTTATTATTGTTTCATGCAATAAAAGACAGAAAGTTGTTGAAGAAACTTATGATGGTGGCTCGCCTAAAGTTGAAAAATATTACGAGGGTGAAGGCGCCAATAAAGAGCTGGTGAAAGAAGTTACTTACTATCCTGATAAGCAGAAACAGATGGAAGGTGAATTCAAAAACAGTAAACGCGATGGGAACTGGGTTTACTATTATAACAACGGGAATAAGTGGAGTGAAGGCACCTTTCTCAATGGTCTGGATGATGGTAAAAGAACCACCTATTACGAAAGCGGTGCAAAGCGGTATGATGGGCTTTTTAAAGCCGGGAAAAAAGTTGGAGTATGGAAGTTCTATGATGAAAGCGGAAAACTGCTGAAAGAGGTAGATTTTGATAAAGCTGACACCACAGGCGTCAAGTATTAGGTTGACAGCAATTGACCTTGACATGATTTGAATGTGCATGGTAAGTGCATCCTAAGACCATTTTCTTAAATCATACCACATTCCGGTAACGCAATAGCTTACACTGGTTTGATTCTATGAGGTATGGTCAGCAACGATAAGCCATTTCCCTTTGATCTTTCTCCATATTAAAGAATAATAACCACCTATATTTCCTGCTGCTCTGTTGATTTTCCATGAGCCGGTGATCATCAAATAATGGCAACCAAGTTTTTTCACTCTGATCTCACTGAAGGTTAATTTGCCCATTTTGATAGTGTCAGGATATGCCTTTTTATAATGGTCAAGAACAGGTTTCCATCCATAGGTGACACCGGATTTTGCAATAAATTTCAGTGAATCGGAATTCCAATAGTAGGACATATATCCGTCAATATCGCCGTTATTCCATGATTTTTCCTGCTGATGCATGGCAGCAACGATTTTTCCGCTGACTTTTTTATTCTGCGCAAAGCTGAATACTGATAAAAAAGAAAGAAGAGCTATCAAGAGAATTTGTTTTTTCATCATTGAAGAATTTGTTGGTTTTTGAATTTGTTCAAAGTTCGAGGTTTAAAGTTCAAGGTTGCTGTCTATAATGACCAATGACGATTGACTATTGACTATTGCCATTTGTCTCTACCATTCAGGGAACGTATTATCAATTTCTCGCCTGTCCTTTTTGGTTGGTCTTCCTGTTCCCCTGTCTCTTTTCACAAAGAAATCATCCTTATTTGACTTGAGTTTTTCATATTCTTCAGGGGGTGTGAGGTCCTCAACATAGTTTACGGCAAGCTTGGCCGAAACGCGATTTGCAATGATCCCTGTGACTTTGACTGTCTTTGTAAGAATACCGATTCTCATTTGCAAAACATCACCCGGTTTTACTTCTTTGGAAGGTTTTACTGATGCATTGTTGAGAGATACTTTGCCACCCCTGCAAGCATCAGATGCAAGAGTGCGGGTCTTAAACAGACGCACAGCCCAAAGCCATTTATCTATTCTGATTGTGCTTTCCACTTTTTATTTTTGACGGAAGAAAATCTGTATAGGAACTCCGGAGAAATCAAAGTTTTCACGGAGTTTGTTTTCAACAAATCGCATATAGGGTTCCCTCACCCAGTGTGGTAAATTGCAGAAAAACGCAAAGCTTGGTGCATGCGTCGGGAGCTGCATGATGTATTTTATTTTAATGTACTTCCCTTTAATGGCAGGAGGAGGATAAGCGGCTACAATTGGAAGCATTACTTCATTTAATTTCGAAGTTGTGATTTTTCTGATACGGTTATTGTAAACAACATTTGCAACCTCGAGGGCTTTTAAAATTCTCAGTTTTTCAATTGCAGAAATAAAAATAACAGGGACATCAGTAAAAGGTTGCATTTGCCGTTTGATATTCTCTTCAAAATCGCGGGCTGTGTTGGTGCTCTTTTCAGCAATATCCCATTTGTTCACGAGGATCACAAGTCCTTTCCTGTTTTTTTCAATCAGGTGAAGAATGTTCATATCCTGCGATTCAAAACCAACAGTTGCATCAACCATCAGCAAACAAACATCACTGTTTTCAATAGCCCTGATAGAGCGCATGACTGAATAGAATTCAATATCCTCATGCACCTTGGCTTTTTTCCTCAATCCGGCTGTGTCAACAAGCAGGAAGTCGAGGCCGAAACGATTGTAGCGTGTGTAAATGGAATCTCTTGTTGTTCCGGGGATAGGTGTTACCATGTGCCGTTCTTCCATCAGCAGTGCATTGATGAGAGATGATTTGCCTGCATTTGGTCTTCCAACAACAGCAAACTTAGGCAAATCAGGAGCAACATCTTCACTTATGTCATCAAATTCCTTTACAATTTCATCAAGAATTTCACCAGTTCCAAAACCACTGATTGCAGAAATACAATAAAGTTCACCCAGGCCAAGTTTATAAAATTCGGAAGATGACGGAATCTTGTTATTGTTGTCAACTTTATTTACAACAAGAAAAATCTTTTTACCTGATTTACGTAAAAGATGCGCCACATCTTTATCCATGTCCGTGAGGCCATCATTCACGTCAACCATGAAAATAATGACATTCGATTCAGTTATCGCCAGCGTAACCTGTTTGCGAATTTCTTCCTCAAACACATCATCAGATCCCATCACATAACCACCGGTATCAATTATTGAAAATTCTTTTCCGTTCCAGTCCGACTTTGCATAATGCCTGTCGCGGGTAACGCCGCTTGTGGCATCAACAATGGCCTGACGTGTTTCAGCAAGCCTGTTGAAAAAGGTTGATTTCCCCACATTAGGTCTGCCAACTATTGCTACGATATTGCCCATACTTCTTTAAATCTAACTTTTCAATTAAAAATATACCCGAATTTCTTCAACTGAATTTCGTTATCTCTCCAGTCTTTACTCACCTTTACAAACATTTCGAGGAAAACTTTTTTCTCCAGAAATGCTTCCATGTCTTTGCGTGCCATTGTACCAACTTTTTTCAATGCCGCACCCTGATGTCCGATAATAATTCCTTTTTGAGATTCGCGTGCAACGTAAATTATGGCCCGTATCTTAAAAATTGTCTCTTCCTCTTTTAAAGATTCAATCATTACTTCCGTACAATATGGGATCTCCTGCTGATAGTATAAAAAGATTTTTTCCCTGATTATCTCAGCAATGAAAAATTTTTCAGGTTTGTCAGTAAGTTCATCTTTTGAAAAATAAGGAGGGTTTTCCGGTAACAAGAGCAAAATAGAATTTAAAACTTTATCAAGGTTAAATTTCTTTAATGCAGAAACCGGGATGATCTCAGCCCTGGGTAAGATCTGTTGCCACTCCTGCAATTTTGCAGCAACCAATGCTTGTTCGGAAATATCAATCTTATTTATCAGAACAATGACCGGAACATTTGTCTTATTCAGTTTGTCAAGAATACCCACATTGTCGAATGTTGCTTCCACCTCCACAACCAGCAAAAAAAGATCAGCATCTTCAAAAGCACTTTCAACAAATTTCATCATTGAATCATGCAGCTTGTAGTGCGATTCAAGGATACCGGGAGTATCAGAAAAGACAATCTGGTATTCTTCGCCATTCAAAATTCCCATGATCCTGTGGCGTGTTGTTTGAGCCTTTGGGGTGATGATTGAAAGTTTCTCACCGATAAGTGCATTCATCAGTGTTGATTTTCCAACATTTGGATAACCGATAATATTTACAAATCCTGCTTTGTGTGTCATTTAATAATTGTCATTTACTTCGTGTCATCAGTCATTGGTCATTAGTCATTGGTCATTGTCAATGTTGGTAGTCATTGGAAAATGGAATGACAAATCACCTTTTAATAGCTGAATAATAACGGATTCCTTTTTTTATAAAGATAAAAGTAATGGTATAAAAAAACCGGTATGCACCGGTTCTGATTAGTAGCGGGGATAGGACTCGAACCTATGACCTTCGGGTTATGAGCCCGACGAGCTACCACTGCTCCACCCCGCAATATATCTTTAAGAACTTTCTTTACCTTATTAAATACAAGCAATCACTGACTATTGAAGATTGCCCGTTTATTAAATTATTTGCAAAAGTAGATATAATTACTGACAAACAAAAAATTTATCAAAAAAATATTTAAACAGGGTTTTAAAAGTCTCATTTTAAATAAAAAGTAATCCGGCAAAATGCTGTAAACACAAGGCTGAAATCATTTCCATAAATAAAAAAGGGAAGCAATTCCGCCTCCCTTTTTTAACTAAACTTATGAAAACCAATTAAATTTGATTTAACCTGCTATAAAGTTCTTTGCGGTATAATCCACCGATAGGAACAACCTTCATTTTACCTTCAATTACCAGGTCAGGATATTTTATAGAGAATATTTTGTCAAGACGAACAATAAATGAACGGTGAATTCTTACAAAATCCTTAACAGGAAGAATTCTTACCATTTCTTTCATTGTAGTATGTGTGGTGTACATGTTCTGTGAAGTATTGATGATGACATAGTCTTTCAATGCTTCAACAAAGTAAATATCTTCAAATTTAATTCTGTTCAGGCGGAAATCAGCTCTCACAAAAATGCTGTCTTTTGATTCTTTGTTCTCAACTATTGAATGATAAAGATCTCTTTCTCTTTTAATGAGCATATCTTTTTCATGTTTGTAGATTGCCATTTCAATAGTAGTCTGCAATTCTTTTTCTTTAAAAGGTTTAATAACATAGCCATAAGGCTCAGCAATTTTAGCACTTGCCACGGTATTATCATCAGCATAAGCAGAAAGGAAAACAACAGGAATTTCGTACCTTTCATGAATGATATTGGCTGCTTCAATACCGGTCATTTCACCCTTCAGCATAATATCCATTAAAACCAGGTCAGGACGTGCCTGATCAATTTCTTCAAGGGCTTTTTCTCCGGAAGCTACAATTGCGGGCACAACATAACCCAACTTAATTAAACCATTTTGAATGTCTTTAGCGACGATGCTCTCGTCCTCAACGACTAAGATTTTTAATTTTGCCATGTTTTTTAAATTTGAATGTTTTTATTTTTTCACAAATGTACATTGCTCCAATCAAATTTTATACATAAAAATGAAAACTTGTTAATTTATTAACAATTTTTACAAACATAGGCTCTATGAGTCAAGTTGATTATGAAAAACTACATTGAATAACAGCCATTATTTTAAACTTTTCATTTCAACTGTATCGCTCATTTTGGTAACGTTCCTGTCATGCATAATCAATCTTAAATGCTATTTTTAAATTGAAATGTTTTCTGAATCAATGTTAACATTGAATAGTTTTTTGAAGGCTCGAATTATTGATCATAGTGAAGACGATGAGTATTTATCCATGCTTGTAAACCGATAAACCTGAATACCTCCTTCTGATAAACTCTTTGAATAACGTGGCAATTGATTGTGTATTTTTTAACACAATTTATGGATGCAGATAAAGGGTTTTTCAATGAATGCAAAAGCTCAATCATTATTAGCAAAGTTTATTGATAATAAAGCGGTCTGACAAGCCCGATCATTTTCATTAATTTTTGATTTATTTTAACTTTGACACCTGATTTATTAAGTACTTTAACGTGGACAATCAGTATCTTCAATGCATTCCTTTGCTTTTTTATTTCCAGTTAAAGAGTCACTAAAGGAAAAAACCATACTTTTGTTTCTCCTAATTTTCATCAGTAAATTAAAATTCCCTGCCATTAATGACAATGAATTTTGAACATGAAAACTACTAATTTTTTGATAATAATCCAGAGCGCCGAAAGTGTTTTTTAAAAAGAAAAAAAAAGAAAAAAAAACAGGAGATGAGATGTCATTCTGGGATCACCTTGAATCCCTGAGATGGCATTTTATCCGCTCAATTATTGTCATTATTGCGCTTGCTATACTTGCGATTATTTTCAATGAATTTATTTTTACGAATGTCATTTTAGCTCCAAAAAATTCTGATTTTGTTACAAACAAATTGTTGTGCTGGCTAGGGAACAAGATCAACATTGAATATTTCTGTAACCACAATCTTGGAATGAAGATCATCAATACCGAGATGGCCGGACAGTTGACAATTTCTATATGGGTAGCGCTGATTGCCGGACTGGTGCTGGCTGTGCCCTATGTTCTTTACGAGTTCTGGAGATTTATAAGGCCTGCATTAAATGAAAAAGAGAGAAGGTATTCAAGGGGATTTGTGTTTGTTACTTCTTCACTATTTCTCTCCGGTGTATTATTCAGTTATTTCCTGATTGTGCCACTTGCAATAAATTTTTTGGGTGGTTATAAAGTGAGTTATGCTGTCGAAAATTATATCACTCTTGATTCCTACATCAGCACTGTGACAACGCTTTCTTTTGCAACAGGACTGGTGTTTGAGTTTCCGGTGCTGGTGTATTTCCTCACCAAAATCGGTATTATCACTCCAAAATTTCTCATCAAACAAAGAAGGTATATCATTGTCATCATCCTTATCATTGCCGCTATCATCACACCTCCCGATGTGTTCAGTCAGATCATGGTCAGCATTCCATTGTATGGTTTATTTGAGCTGAGCATTTACATTTCAAAGAAAGTTTACAAGACCAGGAAACAAAAAATTGAAGAAAAAGAAGCTGCTGAAAATGCAGGTGTGTAATTCTCCGGGGAAAAATCATCAGCACTGAAAACTGACTGATGTGCTTTTTAATTGCTGATAAATTCCAGAACCAATTTCAAAAACTCTTCCGGCTTGTCGGCATGAACCCAATGAGAGGCTCCTTCGATTGTGCGGATCTTTACGTTGTTGAAAAGCTTCCGGATGCCAGGCACATCTTCATCCTTTATGTAATCTGACAACTCACCACGAATGAATAAAACATCACCATCATATTGCATGCCGGATTCTATGCCTGCAAACAATAATGAAAAGTTCTCTTTGATGGCTTTCACATTCAGCTTCCATTCAAAATGTCCTTCTGAAATGCGCTTCACATTCTTCATCATCAATTGACTTACCCGTATGCTTTTTATTTTATCCAAAAGCAGGTTTTCAATTTCATTGCGGGATGATGTGTTTTCAATATTCACAGATATTAAAGCATCCACTAATTCTTCTTCATGAGGTCCATAATTTTTTATGCCAATATCCACAACAACTAATTTATCTATGCTGCCGGGGTGGTTCATTGCATAAGTCATTGCAACTTTTCCACCCATAGAATGACCAATAATTATTGGATCCGATATAGAATGTTGCTGAATAAAATCAGTCAGATCACCTGCAAGAATTTCATAACTGAATTCAGCGCTGTGAGGGGATTCACCATGATTTCTTTGATCGGGAATGAACACACAGAAATTTTTCTCTGCTATTTTTTTCCCGATGGTATTCCAGTTATCCGACATGCCATACAAACCATGAAGAATAATTACCGGTTTACCTTCACCATATTTTCTGAAAAATAATTCCACAACAAAATTTTTTGATTAATAACAAGGGGGAATAAAAAAGAGAAATGGTTCTATCCTGAACCGGGCATAAGATATAAAGCTGTAGTTCGAAGTACCTCTTCCCAATTTTTTTAAACCTCAAACCTGGTTACCTTTCCCACTTTCTATCTTAAACCACCAGCTTTCGTAAATACATTTGAATGGTATTTTCCAGTCCAAAGTATAATGCATCACTTATCAAAGCATGACCAATTGAAACCTCCATCAAACCCGGAATATTTTTTGCAAAATAATTCAGGTTTTCGAGATTAAGATCATGTCCTGCATTCAAACCAATACCTGAATCTTTGATAGCATTTGCAGCTTCAACAAAAGGTGCAATTGCCTTTTCTTTGTTTGCTGAAAATTGTTTTGCATAGTCTTCCGTATATAGCTCCACCCTGTCAGTGCCTATCCTATAGGCATGACGAATATTGTTCAAATCGGTGTCAACAAAAACTGAAACACGAATTCCGGACTTTTTAAACTCCGCAACAACATCTTTAAGAAAAGATTCATTTTTGACAATGTCCCAACCGGCATTCGAAGTGATTGCATCGGGTGGATCAGGAACAAGAGTAACCTGTGCAGGCCTCACACCGCACACTAATTTGATGAAGCCTTCAGAAGGATATCCCTCAATATTGAATTCAGTAGTAACAACTTTTTTGAGATCGGCAACGTCGCTGTATCTAATGTGTCTTTCGTCAGGCCGCGGATGAACAGTGATGCCTTGCGCACCGAAACGTTCGCAATCAATGGCGGCTTTCACCACATCCGGCAAATTGCCTCCGCGCGCATTTCGCAGTGTTGCTATTTTATTAATATTTACACTTAATTTTGTCATTCTATTGTAATTTAATTTGCAAATCTAAAAAATTTAGTACGTTTGTGCTGATAAATGTTTTTAGACAACAGTGATTAAAGGCTTTCTATGACAGCAAAAGATCTTATTTCAACATCAATCATTCCATTGAAAACTTCTGATACGGGGCAAAATGCTTTGAACAGAATGGAAGACATAAAAGTTTTTCATTTGCCCATTGTCAACAATGAAGAATTTCTCGGGCTGATATCTCAGGCTGACATTGAAGATTTAAACATCCCCGATGAAGCTTTGGGCAATCATAACCTTTCCCTTCTAAGGCCTTTCATTTATCATGATCAGAATATTTTTGAAATAATCCGTCTTTTTTCTTCTCAAAAACTCACGTTGCTCCCTGTTCTCGACAGGAAGAATAATTACCTCGGTGTGATCACTCTTGCAGATCTCGTTCATAATTTTTCAAGACTGACATCTGCTGAAAACCCTGGCGGTGTCATCATTCTTGAATTAAACAACAATGATTATTCATTGCAGGAAATTGCCCAGATCGTCGAGTCGAACGACGCCAAGGTACTGGGTTTATATGTTACCACATTTCCCGATTCCACCAAAATTGAAATTACAATCAAGCTTAACAAGATAGATATTCAGCCGGTGTTGCAAACACTCTACAGATATAAATACGGCGTCACTGCAACGTTTTCGGAAGAAGAAGATGACGACGTTTTAAAAGAGAGATTCGATTCTCTGATGAATTACCTGAACATTTAAGCATGTGCTTTAATTTTCTATCCTGCATAATTATTGGCTGCAGTCTGAATGCCTTGATTTCACAGGCATCTCCGGCAATCAATAACCAGAATAAGACAGGAAGTTTTTTAATTGACACCTCAAAAAATCATGAAAAAATTATCGTCAATAAAATAATTTTATCAGGAAATAAGATCACAAAAGCCAACATCATTTACAGGGAACTTTTATTTAAAGAAGGTGATTCTTTAGCTTTCATAAACCTGCATGAAACCCTAGAACAATCAAGAAAAAATCTTTTAAATACTTCGCTGTTCAACTTTGTGACCATTGACACATTTTCAATTTCAAAGGCAAAAATAAATATCCTCATCAACGTTGTTGAACGCTGGTATGTCTGGCCAATCCCATTTTTTCAGCTTAGCGACCGTAACTTTAATGTGTGGTGGAAAACCAAAGATCTGAGAAGAATTGATTATGGTCTTTTCCTGACATGGGATAATTTCAGGGGACGAAAAGAATCGCTGATCATTCAACTGCGCCATGGCTTTAATGAAACATACAGCCTGTTATACAAAATCCCCTACATCAATAAAAACAAAACTCTGGGACTTGGCTTCATTGCAGGGTTTACAGGCAATCACAGTGTGGCCTATGAAAACGATGAGAACAAGCAGGTTTTTTATAAAGACGAAGAGCACCTGGTTCAAAAGAATATTTTCGGCACCTTCAACATTACCTACAGAAGGAATATTTTCAACACCCACACCTTTCAGATCAATTATAACCGGTATGACTTTTCCGACACATTGCTTCAACTGAATTCTGATTTTTCAAAGAAAAATATTGTACAGTACCTGACATTTTATTACCTCTTCAGGAGCGACCACCGTGATGATAAATCTTATCCGCTCAACGGATATTACTTTGACGTGGAAGCTGTGAAAGATGGTTTTGGAATATTGTCCAACGAAAATGTTGACATTGCACACATCCACACTTCCGTCAGAAAGTTCTGGAAGCTGCATAAACACTGGTATCTCGCAGGAGGATTGAATGCCAAAATTTCAACAACATCTTTTCAGCCTTACTTTATTGAGAAGGGGCTTGGCTTTGGTGATGATTATGCAAGGGCGTATGAATATTACGTTGTCAACGGACAGAATTATGCGTTGCTGAAATCGAATCTTAAGTATGAGCTGATTTCAACAAAAGTGATAAAGCTGAAATTTATTCCCACACAAAAATTCAGTTTGCTGCATTATTCACTTTATTTAAATTTGCTGGCCGACGGAGCTTATGTAAACGACCGGCAGACAACGGGAAATAATGATCTGACAAATTCATTCCTCTATGCTTTCGGCCTGGGTATTGATTTTGTGACATACTATGACAAGGTTATGAGAATTGAATATTCAATAAATAAAATGGGGCAGGGTGGATTTTTTCTTCATTTTGTTGCCCCTATTTGAAAAATATGTATCTTGGAAATTCTAATTTTTTTAAACGAAAAAAAATGAACATCGCATTATACGGCAAATCATTTTCGGAGAGTTTTGACAGTTCCATCCAACAACTGGTTTTGAAACTTGAAAAAGCAAAATGCAAAATTTACATTTACGAACCATTCGCTTTGTTTTTGAAAAAGAAAGTGAAGTTTAACACCGAAGCCCATTTATACAATGGCTACAGCGATATCAAAGGAAAAGTCAATTACCTCATCAGCATTGGTGGTGATGGCACAATGCTCAATACGATCAACCTTGTGAGGGATTCAGGCATACCGGTGATAGGTATAAACACAGGACGGCTGGGGTTTTTGTCAAGCATTGCTAAAGAAGACGTGATTGAAACCATTGATCTGATCTTTCAAAAAAAATTCATTCTCGAGGAACGCTCTTTGCTTAAACTCGAAACCAAAGAGCTTTTATTCGGGGAGCTTAATTTTGCATTAAATGAACTGGTGGTGATGAAAAAAGATACTTCATCAATGATCACCATCAACACTTATGTGAACAATGAATTCCTCAATTCATACTGGGCCGACGGTTTGATCGTGGCAACGCCAACGGGTTCCACTGCCTATTCACTAAGTTGTGGTGGACCCATCATCACACCCGAATCGGAAAACTTTATCATCACCCCTATTGCAACGCATAATTTAACCGTGCGTCCGATAGTTATTCCCGACAGGTATTCAATAAAACTTAAAATATCCGATGGACGAAACAAGCGTTCACTTGTCAGCCTTGATTCAAGAACACTGACGATGAATAATTCCATTGAACTCTGCATTTCACGCGCCAACTTCAAAATAAATTTTCTTCGACTCGAGAAGGAAAATTTCTTTTCCACTATCCGCAACAAACTTATGTGGGGGCTGGATAAAAGGAATTGAGATTTAATTAACGCGCCGGAACGGATTTAATTCATCCGTTCCGAATTACTATTAGGATTTGTAATCCGACCAAAAGTAAACTCCGCATGACGTTTGCCTTCATGTTCGCGCTCTGTCTCCCGACGAGTGCGTATAAAAATTCTATGATGCCTTTCTTCCCCGAATTATATCCATACCTTCCTGCTTAAATTCATTCAATTGTTTAATGATTTTGCTTTTTCTGTTCTTCAAATAATATTTACTCTTCCCTGTTTTCTTGGCAATGAAATCCCAATGGTAATGTTTTACGTAAAAATATTTGATGATCTTACGATCAAAAGGAGTTAACTTTTTTAAAAGTTTGTCTTGAAATTTCTTAATAGCTGCCAGTCTTTCATCTTTGGCATTGATCTCTTCAAAGAATGTTCCGAAGAGCAACGAATCATCATAGGCAAACAAATTTTCTTTTTCTGTAATATTATCCTCAAGTTTGTTGTGTGCCATTTTGAACAAATATGTTTCAAAGCGATTTCTCAGAACAAATTTCTTCTTCTTTCTGAGTCTTCTATAAAAATCAAAAATTGCATCATCATAGGCTTCCTTTAAATCATCGGGGTCATAACCCTGACGAACAAAATGAGATTCAAATTTTGGATAATAACACTTGTAAATAGTGTTAATGAACTTTGCGTCCCCTGCCTTGAAAAGCCGTAATTGCTCACGGTTTTCTAAATGATCTTGTGTTTTCATACCCTTTATATTTTGCAAAAACCATCAAGGGCACGTGAATGCCACTGAAGTTTTTAGCCGTTTTACATTTTAAAAGATATGAAGTAAAGATGCTACATAGATTTGGGGTTTAAGGGTTTGAAGCGTTTAATTGTTTTACTGACTATTCCGGGTCATTCGGCGCCACCTCTACCGGAGCAAACGGCGCCACCCCTACCGGTTCAATCAGCGCCACCCTACCGGTTCAAACGGCGCCACCTGTGATGTCTGGTTTCTAATCAAAATTTGAAGAAAATTCTAA
>CAISZK010000173.1 GCA_903889915.1 uncultured Bacteroidota bacterium | reverse complement strand
CTACTGCTACTGCCACTGCCACTGCCAACTGCCACCCTCTATTTTCTATTTTCTTTTATCTATCTTCTATTTTCTATCCTTATTATCGTTTGCCATCATCAAATCTGTCGCTGTTTTGCCTTTCGACCATCCATTGTGGGTATTCTTTTGGCAGTTTACTGACTTTGTCAAGTATTGTCATTTCTTCTTCTGTCAGTTTGATGTCAACAGATTTTAAATTGTCTTTTAATTGTTCGTTGTTTTTTGCTCCGATGATAACGCTTGTTACAGCTTTCCTGTGAAGCAGCCATGCCAAAGCAATTTGTGCAACAGTTGCATTGTGACCTTTGGCAATCTCTGCCATTTTATCAATAATATCATACGCTTTTTCCTTGTCCACCGGTGGAAAATCAAATGAATTACGGCGGGTGTCGCCTTCTGCTTTTTGATTTTCCCGGGTATATTTTCCGGTAAGGAAACCGCCTGCCAACGGGCTCCATGGCATCAATGCCAATCCTTCACTCTTGGCAAGAGGAATAATTTCGCGTTCAACATCACGACCTGCGATGGTGTAATAATATTGAAGCGCATCGAATTTGTTCCATCCCATGTTTTCTGAAATTCCATTTGCCTTGGCAACCATCCATGCAGGGATATTGCAGCAACCGATGTATCTCACTTTGCCGGCACGGACCACATCTTCAAGCGCCCTCATGGTTTCTTCAAAAGGAGTGATCAGGTCAACACCGTGTGTGTAAAGCAGGTCAATGTGGTCGAGCTGAAGACGCTTCAGGCTATCGTTTACAGAATCCATAATGTGCAGTCGTGTCAGTCCAACCTGGTTTTTGCCTTTGCCCATGGTTCCGCGTACTTTGGTGGCGATAAAAAGTTCCTGCCTCGGAATGGCCAGTTCGATGATGGCTTTTCCAAGTAATTTTTCTGATTCCCCTTCGGAATAAACGTTGGCTGTGTCAATAAAATTCACACCTTCTTCATAAGATGCGGCGATAAGTTTATTGGCTTCTTCCTGTGTTTGCCTGCCTATGGATTCCCAGAATCCTTTTCCTCCGAAGGTCATGGTTCCAAAACAAATCTTTGAAACGATGACGCCGGTTTTTCCTAATGTTGTGTATTGCATCTAAAAAAGTGTCTAAAGTAAAAAAAGTGTCTAAAGTTATAAGTGTCTAAAGTGTCTAAAGTTTAATGTTCAAGGTAAAAAGTGCAGCTCAAATGACCAATGACTAATGACCAATGACAATTGACTAATTATTCTTTGGTGAAAAAAGTAACATCTGCTCCGCATATAGGGCATGTCCAATCCTGTGGAATGTCTTCAAATTTTGTTCCGGGGGGAATCCCATGATCAGGGTCGCCAACTTCGGGATCGTAAACATATCCGCAGGCGCCGCATTTATACCTTTCGTTTGCTATATCTTCGTTGTTATTCATCATTTTTTCAGGGTTAATATAAGTAGGTGCATTCTTAGGCGCTTTGCCTTTTTTTACTTCGCGATAATAGGTGTAGGTAAGTGGTTCCAGCGTTTCATCCAGTGTTTCGCCGTCAACAACTCTCCCGATAAATATCAGGTGGGTTCCCACATCATAAGTCTGCACCACCTCGCATTCAAACCATGCGATGGTATCCTGCAAAAGTATGGGGACTCCAGTCTTTCCAAATTTGTAATGGACACCTGAAAATTTATTAAAACCTCTGCCTGACTTGTAGCCGAAGTTTCCTATGGTTTCCGGATCATAATCTTTTTGAAGAACGGAAATACTTACCAGCTTGCTCTCACTGATCATTTCGGCTGTATAGTTATCCTTGCTGCAAACAATAGCCAACTGTGCCGGTTCAGCAGTTACCTGAACAACGGTGTTGGAAACATAGCCATTCATTTTTTTCCCGGACTTTGAACTCACAACATACAAACCGTAGGTGATCTTAAAGAAAGTTTCAATATTCATCGCTGAAAATGGTTTGTTGTTAGTGGTTTGTAGCTCGTTGTTATGGATTCAGAATTCTTTTCAAAAGTAATTATCTTTTCTCAATTACAGCGAAGGGTTGAATGAATTTTTTCAACATTGAGACTTCTCCGAAAAGTAATAAAACATTAAATTGCCGCTAAGACAGCAAGACACCAAGATGCGCAAAGCATTGAAAAGTATGTTTGATTTTTTTGAGAAACTTCGAGTCTTTGAGCCTTTGCGGCAGGAAAAAGACTTATCGGAGTGGACTCAATAATGGTTCTTTCTCTATTTGAAATACCAGTAATCTCCCTGTTTTATTGCATTTTTAGAAGTCAGTCTGATTTTCTTTTCTCTCCCAATAATTGAAAGTGGAATTCCAATGACTAATTGTGCTGCGCCTGCTGCTAAAATATTAAGGTAATTTGTAGAATTTATTTTTCCTTTTTTAAAATTAATACTAGCAAAAGGGGCAACAATAAATATTGTGGTTAAGGAGAATCCTATAAACATTGAGCCAAGGTTATTAAAAGTTTTTCTTCCTTTACCACGGTATTTCAACAAATCAATATCCCGAATTTTCAATGTTCTTAATTCTATGCTATCGTTGCCGGAATTTCCCGCATAGTAGTTAGACAATGTTGAATTGAAACCATTTTTCATGTCAGTAAAAATTGTTTCTTCCGACATTTCCAATGTAAGACTTGTGTCTGATGTGTGCTTAATATTGCCTTTAATTTCGTTGCTGATGGTTATAGAAGTATCCTTATTAATATGGGTGGTTTTAAGATTTACATAATCGAGTTCTCTTATGATTTTCTTTTTTGAAGTATCCAATGAATTAACCAAAACAAAAGTAGAATCAACATAATGATGCCTGATTTTATAATTATCCTGGATAATAGGTAAGGCTGGAATTCGTGTAAATCCGGAATACATTGAATTAGCTTCAGGTTTGTCATCAGAAATAATCAGGCAAGTATCATTAAGCTTACAAATAAAAACTTTTTCAGTTGAAATTATATCAGACATCGAATAACAAGAACCCTGTAAGGGAATTCCATGTGCTGCCGAATATATTAGCCATTTTCCATGTCTTTTAAGCTTCCATTTTCCCGCCTCATAATTTAAAGTATCTCCCCATAATTTTCCGGTATTGCGAGGGTAGCTATGAGTACCTTTAATTTGATATACATTGTTTTTGTAAAAACTTATCACTGTACAATACGTTCCATGGCTTGAATCGCCTATGGGGCCAGTCTCTTGCCATGACCCAATGATCAAAGACTTCGCAGGCTTTTGAGCAAAGAGATGGATAGTCACGAAAAAAAACAATGTGACCAGTAAAGTTAGTTTTGTTTTCATAGAATTGCAGTTGTTTTGATCGCTCAATAACAAAACTTTTTTATTTCTATTGTATTGAATCAAATATTTTTCAAAATTAAAAAAGAAACTGCCACAAAAACACAAATTCACTTTACCCGTGGGATAATTCTGTTTTAAAGATACTCATTAAATCTGAAAGATATCCAACGGGGTAAACAACACAAAATAATAAAATCCAGTTCACCCCGTTGGATATTTGTAGAAGAATTCAAATGGGTAAAATTGGAAAATTATCCCACGGGGTAAATGGATTTTCTTGAAATTTTGTGTTTTAGAGTTTTTGTGGTAAACAAGACTTATCGGAGTGGACTCATAATTTGATTATAAAAATCATGAGTATCAGTAAAAGACTTTAAATGTTCAAGGTGTTTTTTAACTCTCTCAAATTCATTTTAAAAAAAAATAAAAATAAATTTAAAAAAAACTCGGAAAAATGATTTGACTGCAACACCCTTCAACACCGCTGCCATTAAGGGTTTCGTGATATTCCGAAAAAACAAAAAAGGAACAGTACAGGAACAGTACAGGAACAGTACGGGAACAGTTCTCCACAGAAGTTTTTTCTGAAGTAATTTTACGTCATTAATCAATTAAATTTTACAATTATGAAAGACATACTTTATGTACAAGTAAAAGGCACAGTGCCTAAAAATTTAAAGTATCTTTATTCTCCTAAGAAAAGGGTGCTTTTTGTAAACACAATGTTGACACCAAAGATCACAGTT
>CAISZK010000172.1 GCA_903889915.1 uncultured Bacteroidota bacterium | reverse complement strand
GTCGGCTCCTGTTTGCTTATAATGAGGAAATCCTTCTGGTTAATCGGATAGCAAAAATGATTGTATCCATCACTGGAATAAAAATGAGACTTGAGTCTTGTATGCTGAAATGTATGATCAAGTTCAAGACTGTAATCAACATTTCCAAATCGCTGAATCAGTTTAGAATCCCGGTAGAAAGCATAGGAGTATCCGGAAATATCCCTGATCTGTCCTTGGGGGTTATCAACAAGCAATCCCGGATAGCCCTGATCCTTCAGAACCAATTTAGAACTGATCTCAATAAACGCCACTACTGTGTCGGCGTTTGCAACCGGATAACATGTAAGAGGAATCACCGCGAGGTAGTTCTTATATCCATAGCCATAATCAAGGAAAAATAAGTTCTTGCTATCAGTTGATTTACCAAATTCCCTTAGCAGGTTCCCAAAGTATGAATTGCAATCATAAAGATAGTTTTGTGGTTGAATTCTTAAAACTTTTTTACCAATACAAAGTGTGACCTGAACAGCATAATTATTCCAGGCTTCCCTGAAGTACCGGCGCTGAATCAAATGTGCAATGCTGTCTTCGCTGATTTTGGCCGTGCCTTCCTTCCATTTTTCTAACGGCCCAAACAGTAATGAGTCTTTATCCATTTGCTCTTCCTGACGCGAAAACAGCATTTCAACAACCGGATCACGCTCAACTCCAAGTTTTAATGCCAACAATTTTCTCTTCTCTTTTTCAGAGGACGTGTTGCATATATTCAGGATCAAGGTCGACAAAACTGAGAAAAAAACAAGAAAAAAAACAATCCAGGAAAGGGAAATCCGTATAGTGCTTGTTTCCTGATGGCCAGGAGAATTCTTTTGGAATAAATACCATGTTGAAACGGATAATCTGAAAGAAAAAAGGAAAAAGGAAAGAAAAACAACTGCTATTATTGTGAATCCGATGATGCTGGTTAGAGTTATCCCTGCTATATTCTGAAGGTTCAGGTTTAACGTTGAATTAAAAACAAGATCCCAAACGAGGTAAAGAGAAAGTTGAAACCCGATAACAACACACATCATCTGCAGGATGAACAAAACATATCGATTTGATCTTTTTTTTACCGGTAAATAAATCCCCGGGTAAGACCTGAAAAAGACATATGCAAGAAACAACATTAATAAGCTGTCAATCATAAAATCTCCAAGAGACGGGAGGATTTGTGATGAGGAAAAGTAGTGGGGGCCAAAAAGATCAGAATCATAGATTATCCTGGGAAATCTTGTTAAAAATTGAAGGAGCCGCAGGATAAAAACACTAGCAATAATCCCGAGTAATAATAAAGCTTTATGGTCACTCTCTTTTAGAAGATGGGAATACAGTTTGTATAAGAAAACAAGAAAAAGGAAGAATCCTGCTGAATAGAGGATAAATAAGATATAAAGAAAAAGCGGGTAAATTTTGCTTTGACATGGAATTTCCAGGCTGAATATGGGAATCCCGGTTGAGGAATAAATGTTATTTCTACCAGTTGCATTTGTTACTTTAATATCGGCTCGTATGTTAAAATCAGTCTGGTATGAGTTCTGAAGATATTCATTTCTGAAGGGATAACAATGTTCAATCAGGATGAACACAACATACGTCCTTGTTAGATCTTTCTTCTGATAAAAATAATACCATCCGTTGCTTAGTTTCAAAATTGAGACACGCGGGGTTGCTTTAACTTGCCTGAGAGTTTCAGTTCCCGGAATCAAATTCGATGACCAATAAACAAGGGAATCCTTTTCATAAATAAAAAAAGAAAGTCCTTCTTTTTCCAGGCGCGTTTTTCCAATTAGGGAAAATTGAACTCTTTTTTGAAAGGGTTGGTTTGAAAAATTTCTGACCAAAAGATTTAACTCCTCAATAGCCCTTGCTTCCTTTTTCAAAAAAACAGATTGGATTTTAGTCGCGATATTACCTGGCCTGTTTTGTTGAAAAAAATACTTTTCGACCAAAATCGCCATGAAG
>CAISZK010000171.1 GCA_903889915.1 uncultured Bacteroidota bacterium | reverse complement strand
TGGCTAAAAACCATCAATGGCAATAGAAAGGAAACAATATTTTATTTAGTAATGACATTGGCTGTTCTATTAAAAACAGTGCATATTCCAAAAAAGACAGTGGATATTTAAGAATGAGCCACGCCAATTTTAGAAAAGACAGCGCATATTTATGAAAATTCAATGGCAATTCCAGCAAATACAGTGGCTATTCCAACAAATACAATGGCTATTCCAACAACAACATTGCCTGTTTTAATAACGACATCGGCTATTCCAACTTCGACATTGACTATTGCAAAATAACAGTCCCGATTTAACAATAGTATCCAACACTTTTCACATGAAAACAGGCTAAAACAAGATTGAATTTACCACTTTTTAAAAATTGAAATTTCACTTCATTTTGTAGAGATAAGATTTTTGGTTTGGTAAAAGCTCTATTTAGATAAAAATAATGCAGAACATTAAGAAGAAAGATTGTTTGAAGAAGTGAAATGATGTGAAATATTGGGGAAATAATTACTTCTTTTGAAAAAAGATGCAAAATGAAATTTTCTGAAATGAATATCCGCAATCATACCAGTATAAAAAGACACTAAATTTTCAGCAATAAATAAAGTAATTGATTTCGAAAAAACCTTATTTTTTTTATTTTTTTCAACCTTAGTAGAAACATGATAACCAATAATTTCAACCTTATTATTGTGGGGAAAATAAGGTAATAAGGTCAAAAACACCTGTATTTACCTTTACTACTAAGGTTAAAAAAGAGTAAAATAAGGTTCTTTTTTAATTTTACTGAGTGCAGTAAATTAAATAAACTGGTACAATAGCGGATATTCAATAAAACAATAAGCAATGACCTGATCCAATTTCTGAAATTCGGTATGCTTTTCATGATCTGCCATGTTTCAATAGCAATTGATGAAAGGCCAATGCTATTCCAAATGTACTTTACCTGAATAGTATGGTGCTTTTATTTTACGTAAATGAGTATGTTCGGATGAGAAAATCGTAAAGTTGAATAAAATAATCAAAGTCAATAAAACAATGGCGAGATAGTAGAAATAACTCTTACGCAAATCGTGCTTTATGTTCAAAAACCTGCGTAATTACATTTGCTTTTATGAGACTAGTTTTTGTTGTTTTCATCTTCAAATGATGATTCCTGCTGATCATCCGGATATATATCAGGCAAATTTTCAGAGATTATTTCGGAGACAGCCTTCTCGCAATTTTGCTCCAGTGAGTCGGTAAAATCCAGCACAGCATTGAAAGCATTGACAAATTTATCAAAATCTTCCTGGTAAAGAATGATCTTTTGTTTTTCATAATAAGTCTTGCCTTCTTCATTGTCAGTTTTTTTCAAACTTTCCGTAATGGAGAGGTAGAAGCTATTGTTTTCTGTGCTTCTGATATCGAAGAAATATGTCCTTCTTCCTGCTCTTACAGTCTTGGAATAAACTTCTTTTCCAAATCTTTCTTTGTTGATTTTTTTTTCCATCTTGAGAAATTGTGTCCTGATATAAAAAACAAAAATAAAAATAATGTTTGATTGAAATGCAAAAAAAATAAAAAAAAATTAAAATGAATCGTCCACCCCTGTAATTAGAGTCATGAGAAGCTTGCCATTATTGGGTAGGCGAATATGGCGTATATTTGAAAAAAAAATCACCTGTGATTAATTTCCATGTAGTCTTTTATGCATTTTGCAATTTGACCAATAAAAAAATCTTCGGCATTTAATAAAATAGTTACTTTTGCCGGTGCAAATAAATCGTTCATAACATATGTTAAGCAGAAGGCATCTTAGAATAAAAGTCATGCAAATATTGTATGGCCACTCACATGCAGGGTTTGATGGTATAAGTGCCGGAGAAAAAGAATTACTGCTTAGTATTGATCGTTATTATGAACTCTTTCTTTATCAACTTTCCTTTATAACAGAAGTCCAGGAAGCGGCACGTCGTCAATATGAAGATGCTAAGCTGAAACATCTTCCTGAAGAAGAAAGTTATCCGACAAGATTTATTGATAACTGCATTTTAACTGCAATATCAGAGAATAAAACACTCAATGAGCTTTATAAAAAAAGAAGTATTTCATGGGTAGCCGAGAATGAAATTGTTCGCAGGATGCTGAAGAGTTTTAAGAGCCGCCCTGTTTACAAGAAATATATGTCGGCTGACAACAATGATTTTGAAAAGGATAAAGAAATCATTGTAAACCTTATTAAAAAAGGGCTGGAGGACTTCGCTCCGCTGTTACAATATTATGAAAGCAAAAGCATTTTCTGGGTTGATGATATTGACACTGTAAATTTTATTCTGAGTAAAGTTATCTGGTCTTGTAAAAAAGAGGAAACCGGTGATGTTTTCTCTGAAATGGAGCTTTCACTTGATGATGAAGACAGGGAATTTACGATCAATCTTTTCAGGAAAACTCTGATGTCTGCTGATAAATTCGAGAAAATAATTTCAGAAAAAACCAGGAATTGGGAAGTTGAGAGAATAGCAGTGATGGACATTATCTTACTTAAGATGGCCATTTGCGAATTGACTGAATTTCCTTCGATCCCTGTGAAGGTTACAATGAACGAATATATCGAGATCGCAAAAATGTACAGCACACCTAAAAGCAGCATGTTTATAAATGGAATATTGGACAAACTTCTTGTAGATTTCCGTACACAAGGGCTCGTAAAAAAAACCGGCAGGGGACTTATGCAATAAAATCATTTCAATTTTACTATCTTTGCACGCAAATTTTAAAACCGATTACGAATGAAACGCACTTTATTTTTCTTTGGTATCGTTGCCCTTGCAGGCATGCTGTTAACTTCCTGCAATAACAGCTCGAATCAAAATTCAGGGAAACCACTTTCGACGGATATTGTAAAAAATCCAAATACAGCGAATGGCGACACTGACACAACAAATCTTCCGAAGTTCAAGTTTGATGAAGAGATTCATGATTTTAAAAGAATTGATGAGGGTGAAAAAGTTTCGTATGGTTTTAAATTTAAGAATGTAGGTAAATCTGATTTGGTCATCTCAGATGCCCGCGGAAGCTGCGGTTGTACCATTGCTGATTATCCTAAAACTCCGATTCCGCCAAATGGCAGTGGCGTTATTAATGTTTCTTTTAATTCAGAAGGGAAAAAAGGATTCGTGAGCAAGAATGTTACCATTACAGCCAATACTCAACCCAATACAAAAGTACTCGTAATAAAAGCACAGGTCAAAGTACTTGAAGGCGGGGATGAAGATAAATAAGAAAACTAACACACAAATAATTTCAATATGAACAATTTACTTAACGTAATTTTAATGTCTGGTGGCGCTGGTGGTGCTGGTGCAGCAGGACAATCCAATCCTTTGATGACTTTTCTGCCACTGATACTGATAGTCGTTGTATTTTATTTTTTCATGATAAGGCCACAGGTTAAAAAAACCAAAGAAGCCAAGAAATTCAGAGAAGCTCTTAAAAAAGGTGATAAGATATTAACCATTGGCGGTATTCATGGGAAGATCATCGAAGTGCAGGAAACAACTTTTATCATAGAAACAGAAGGATTAGGAAAACTCAAGATTGAGAAAAGCGCTGTTGCATCAAGCACCGAGCTTCAACCTCTTGGAGAAAAATAATTTCTTTCTGTTTTTTGTTGTCTTCTTATAAATTACTTCAATCAGAAAACAGTTATTGGGTCTTTGGTGTAAAGGGATCAGGTGTTTTCGTAAATGCGCTGCCTTTTCCTTTATGTACCGTGCCCGGATTAGCAGGCGAAAATTTATTCCGTTTGTAAAATTAATGAAATGGAGCAGCCAGATAATACAGATACCAAAGAAGTAAACAGGCGTTTTGGTTTGCGCAAAAAGCTTTATATCTTTTTTATTTGTTGCATCCTTTCTTCGCTTTTCTGGATCATCATCAAGCTTTCCAAAGATTACACTGAATCGCTGATGTTTCCTGTGGTCTATACCAATATTCCCGGTGATAAAGTGATCATCAATAATGCGGATTCTGTTTTGACCCTGCAACTAAAAACCAAAGGTTTCAGGTTGTTGTCGAATATGCTTTTCAGCAAACCTTATAGCATCAATATCAGCCTTGGTTCTTTCCTGAAAAAAATTAAAAATTCAAACAGGGAATATTATATTGTGACTTCAGCGCTTTATCAGGTTATAGGCAGCCAAATCCATTATAGTTCCGATATTGTAGCGATAGAACCTGATACTCTCCATTTTGTTTTAGAGAAGAAGTACACCAAAAAAGTGCCTGTAAAATTAAGGCTAAACATGAGTTTTGCCCAACAGTATGAATTGGCAGATTCCATCAGGTGTCAGCCGGACAGCGTCATAGTTTGCGGCACGAAAAATATTATTGATACGCTGAAATTTGTTGAAACAGTTTACAGAAGTCTGACGAATATAGACGCCAATCAGTATCTTTCACTCGATTTTGCGGAGAAATATAAAAAAGAAAAACTCATTATCACTCCGTCTCAGGCGAAAGTGAGTGTTCCGGTTGAAAAATATACTGAAGCTTCGGTTGATCTTACTATCAATATTATTAACAATCCGAACAATAATATCGTAAGGACTTTCCCTGAAAAAACACGCGTGACTTATGTGGTTTCGCTGAAGAATTTTAAGGATGTTAAACCTGTCATGTTCTCGGCTGTTGCAGACCTGTCGAAAGCTTTGGCTGAAAAGTCAAAAAAACTGAAAGTGGAAATCACCAAATTTCCTGCTTACGTCAGTATCAGAAAAATTGAACCTGAAAAAACTGAATACATTCTTCTGAAGTGATGCTCAAAGTTGGTTTAAGCGGAAATATCGGTAGCGGGAAATCATTGGTGTCAAAGATATTTGAAACACTAAATATTCCGGTTTATCACTCTGATGACAGGGCAAAATATATTCTTGATAAACCTGAGATCATTTCAGAATTGAAGAAACTTTTCGGAAATGAAATTATTGATGCTTATGGCAAACCTGACAAGAAGAAAATTGCCCGGATTGTTTTTAATAACAGCGAAAAACTATCTGATTTAAACAATGTCATACACCCCGCAGTATTGAAGGACTTTGAAGCATGGATCACTGATCAGGGACGATCTTCATACGTTGTAATGGAGTCTGCAATATTATTTGAAACAGGTTTTTCAAAATTGTTTGATAAAATTATTGTTGTGACAGCGCCTGAAAACATCCGGATTCAAAGGGTGTTGAAACGTGATCATGTTGCAGAGGAAGACATCACAAAGAGGATCAAAAATCAAATGACTGATGAAGCGAAAGCCCGTCAATCCGACTTTCTGATCGTTAATGACAACAAAGAACCGGTGATCCCGCAGGTTTTAAAAATTCATCAGACTCTTTCTGTTCTTTAGTATATCCACCAAATACCCCCAATAGGTTTATCCCTGATTTCTGATCAGGATTATGAAAGCGCAATTCGTTATTCTTTTTTCCAATATTTTTTTCTTTATTTTCTTTTTTAATAAATGAATTCATTTTAACTTTGCCAGTCTCAAATTTCAGGTTGACAAAGGAGGATTAATGAATGCAATGCCTTTGGTGATTGGCGCTTTGGCAGTATTTGCGCTTGCTTACCGTTTTTATTTTAGTTTTATCACTGCAAAAGTTCTTACAATTAATGAAGGCAGAGCAACACCTTCCGGCCGATTGTACGATGGACAAAATTATCAACCAACAAACAAATGGATTTTATTCGGATCACATTTTGCTGCTATTGCCGGCGCCGGCCCTCTTGTCGGACCTGTTCTTGCAGTGCAGTTCGGTTATTTTCCGGGTTTTCTATGGATGATCGTTGGCGCTGTTTTGGCTGGCTCTGTTCATGATGTGGTAATTCTGACTGCCTCCGTCCGGCATGATGGGAAATCGCTGGCTGAAATAGCGCGTAAAGAGATCAGCAATGTGAGTGGTGGAACAACATCGCTTGCTATTATTATCATTCTGGTTATTGCCATGGCAGGACTTGGACTTGTGGTTGTGAATGCACTTGCTGAAAGTTCGTGGGGAACTTTTGCCATTTTTTCAACCATTCCGATCTCCCTCATTATGGGTGTTTGGATATTCCGTATCCGCAAAGGGAAAACCGTTGAAGCGACAGTCTTCGGTGTAGTGCTTTTGTCTCTTGCTGTTATCTATGGCCGGTATATTCCCGATTCGCCCTTTGCTACATGGTTTAGTTTCGACAAGAAATCTCTCACTATACTGCTTGCTGTTTATGGTTTGCTTGCTTCTGTTTTACCCGTTTGGTTATTGTTGGCTCCCCGTGGATATTTAAGCTCTATTATGAAATTAGCTGTTGTTGCCTTGCTTGCCGTGGGTGTGATCATTGTTGCTCCTGATCTGAAAATGCCTGCATTCACAACATTTGATCATGGAGGCGGACCTATCATTCCGGGTACTCTGTTTCCTTATCTTTTCATCACCATTGCCTGCGGCGCTATTTCCGGATTTCATTCCCTTGTAAGTTCCGGCACTACGCCAAAAATGATCATGAGTGAAAAGCATATCAAGCCCATTGCTGTTGGTTCCATGCTTGCCGAAGGGGTTGTCAGTATTCTGGCTCTTATTGCTGCTGCAAGTCTTTTTCCAATGGATTATTTTCTGATCAATGTTGCACCTGATAAGTTGCATGCGGTAATGCCAACTCTTCATGCCATGGGATTTCATGATTCCAATATACAGGAGCTGTCAAAAGAAGTGGGTGAGAAAATCGTTGGAAGAACTGGTGGCGCTGTATCGCTTGCAGTGGGAATGGCACAGATATTTTCATCAATAGGCGGACTGAAAAGTCTTATGTCATACTGGTATCATTTTGCCATTATGTTTGAGGCATTATTTATTCTCACAACCATTGATGCAGGTACAAGAATAGGGCGTTTTGTATTGCAGGAAACTTTGGGGAAAATTTACAAACCTTTTGCACGGACCAATTGGCTTCCGGGAAATCTTATTGCCAGCGGACTTATCGTTTTTGCATGGGCTTACTTTATTTATTCAGGCAGTGTTTCCACAATATGGCCGATGTTCGGAGCCGCCAATCAACTGCTGGCAACGATTGCGCTTGCCATCGGTACAAGTTATATCATTAACAGGGGACGTGCAAAATATGCATGGGTTACCATCATTCCCATGATCTTTGTGGGTGTTACAACACTAACTGCAGGGATCGAGAATATCGTTGTGATCTATTGGCCGCAAATATTTTCAGAAGGCGCACAGGTGCAGGGAGCAATTAACCTTATACTCACCCTTGTTATTATTTTCTGTGTTTTTACTGTCCTGTTTGATGCAATACCCAAATGGGTTAAAACAATTCAGGGTAGGAGAGAAATAGTTGTGGATTAAATCAATTGGTGATTGGTGAATTTCAATATCCGCAATTGTACCAGAACGCATGGACAATGCGTTTTGCAAATAGATCTTTGCAAAAATAATAAAGCAATGGATCTATTAAATTGTATAAAGGAGTTCACAGACAAGAAAAGTTGTCGGGATCATTTCCTTCAATAACGTAATAGCCCACATACAAATTACATTTTTCATTTCTCCTGTTGAATAATCAGGTTGCCAAAGGAAAGAAACCATTTCCTTACTGAAATGTCTATTTCCCTTACGGTAATATCTATTTCCCTTACGGAAATGTCTATTTCCCTTACGGTAATATCTATTTCCCTTACGGAAATGTCTATTTCCCTTACGGTAATGTCTATTTCCCTTACGGAAATGTCTATTTCCCTTACGGTAATATCTATTTCCCTTACGGTAATATCTATTTCCCTTACGGAAATATCTATTTCCCTTACGGTAATATCTATTTCCCTTACGGAAATGTCTATTTCCCTTACGGTAATATCTATCTCCGTGAGGATAATGTCTCTTTCAATGAAATTAACAAATGCATTGAATTATTCAACAATCAATTGCAGGGATTTTAACAAATAAAGCGATATTAGATATTTTGAAGGGGGTTGGCATTAAGCTTGTGAAGATGGAGGGATTTGTAAGATTTTTGATTAAAAATTGAGTTTACTCCGAAAAGTAATAAAGGTTTTGGTGGTGGGGGTTATCCTTTCTACTAAGGTTTGCCCCGTTGGATAGAAAGTATCCTGCGGAATTGAAGAACCAGAGGAAATATGGTCTTTTCAGAAAGGTTATTGATGAAATTGGGGTTGATTAATTGAGGGCACGCGTTGGGAAACGCGCGCCAACTGAGGGATGGAAATAAAGACCTTATTACCTCAGTAACATTACAATGTGCCAGAGAACCCAACCTTATTATCTTATTAATTTGCAATAAGTAATATGAATATGGGATTTACACACGATACTAAATGAAAATGTTTAATGAGTGACTGGAGGAAGTCGCCCCGTCAGATTGGCAGCCTATTTACTATCAATGACGATTAATAACTATTGACCAATGCCTACTCCGCCGTACAGATCACTGATTCTTTTGTAGCTCCTTTAACTTTAAGTTTGGCAGTGTAGGTTTTTCCTTTTTTGAGTTTTTCGCTGGTATAAGTGAAATTTTGGGTTTGTTCTCCCTGGCGAAAATGCCGTTTTGTAAAAAGGGTAGTGATTAACTTACTGTCTTCATCATAAATTTCGAGTGATGCTCTCCCGCCTTTTTCCATTGCCCAGATCATCTTGCCGGTGATTGTAAATTCAGTTCTTTCAATTTTTGGCTCGCCCATGAAACCTGTGGGATCAACAACATCAATGGCAGACCCGAATTTTAGCTTTGCAATATACCGCCTGAGAAGTCTTGTCTCTTTCTGATCATCCGAGACAACTGCAGTGGTATCATTATTGTCTGTAAATGCCCACATGGCTTGCTGTCCGGCATAGTCCTGGTAATTATATTTTTCAATGACCTTGGAAAATTTATTCAGATTTCCTTTTGACATATCTCCAAAATGGTATGTAGTATGCTCACTTGGTGAAGACTTGTGCTCCTGAATGCACATGGCGTAGGCCTTATGTTTTAAAGATTTATTTCCCTTGAGTGTGAAATTCAGTTGCTTTGTGATGATCAGATTCTGTACAGGATCCTCGTCGCAGGCGAGTGTTTGGCCAGTTTCAAGTTTCAGGTTGAGCGTGCTGTCGGTGAGGTTTTTTAATTCCACTTCAAGACATTCTCCATAATAATTGTGGCTTAGCATTGCTTTGGATGATGGCTTGGTTCCATGAATGACCAATTGAACAAGCCCTTTTTTCAAAGCATCCTTCAATGAAATGGTATCACCAGCAACAGCAAAATGATTAAAAAGAAACGAGAAAATAATAATAAGTGTAACAAACTTAATTGTTCTCATAAATTTGGGGTCTGATTAATACTGAAAAATAGTTTTACAAAATTATAGAATTATCAGGGCCAACGCAACATTTTTTGTGAATTTTTTGTTGTATCAATAGAAGATTGGTAATTTCAGACGAAATGCATTAAAATTCGTGAAACGTAATAACTTTCTGATGTTTTTCATACAGACTTTGGTTGACAACATAGCATGTCAGAAAAATATTGCGGTTTTTCTTCGGTTGCAATAAAATCCCTGCATGAACTAATTGTAATGCACAGCCAACCATACACAGGGTGGGGCAGAGGATGTGAAAATTATACGATGTCTGCGATGAGCCGGTATAAATAAATAATTGCCTGCTTCAAGTTCTGTGATTCCGGCATTATCAAATTCAATAAGAGCATTGCCCTGCAAGAGGACCACCCATTCGTTTGTTTGCTGATCATACCAGAAATTTTCAGGGCTGACCTGTCCGGCTGAAATAATACGTTCTATTGTCAGATCATTGATGTTGGCGCTCATTGCTTCGTGCAATTTTTCAACGATCTCTGGTTCGCTGACAGAAAAGCTTTTTTCTGTTTGGAAAATGTTTTGGGTTTTCATTGTTGATTTGGATTTTGTATTTTGTATTTGTGGGATTTTATTTCATGCCTTTGCCAAAATGTATTCTTTTGATGAATGTCAAAAATACATAGAAAAATCATTTGAAATAAAGCAACGGTTTTATGCTGTTTAACTTTTTTTAAATTCCGTATGTATTGCAGGCTTCCTTTTTTCTGATAAATTTGCAGTTCGTTCAATAAAAATGAAATTACAACAGGGGGATAAAAATCAGGGAATATTCAGTAAATATGGATGGTTCATACTTGTTGTCTCTGTTTTCTTTATTGCCTTTTTCATTATTCAAAACATCAACAATCGGTTTTGGTTGCACGATTATGAAGTTTATTATTCTGCAGCCAATTCATTTATCAATGGAGGACAGGTCTATGGAATACCTTATGGCCTTTCGTCCGGCCTTTACAAATACTCTCCTTTTGCATTGATCGTTTTTACGCCTTTTGCTATTCTTCCTTTTATTGTTGCCAAGATCATTCATTTTCTACTTTTGTCACTTTGCATCATTACCGGCATTATTATCTCAGTCAGACTTAGCAATAAATATTTTTTCGAAAATGATGAGAGGCGAAGTTACAATTTAATGCTCTTCCTGACTTTCCTGCCATTGCTTCCCAATGTATACACTGAATTGCATCTTGGCAATATCAATATCATTTTACTTTTCATTTTCTTAATGGCACTGCGGGCACTTCTTTCGGGAAAAGAAATAAATGCCGGATTACTGATAACGTTGGGGATTCTCATCAAACCGCACTTTCTCGTTTTTATACCATTGCTTTTAATCCGTAAGAAATTCAGAACATCTGCCACAATATTTGCGGGACTTGCTGCAGGAACATTGCTCCCTGCTCTGTTTACCGGTATTTCAAACAATATTTTTCTACAAAGATCATGGATGGCAACGATGCTGCTTCACAATAATTCGCTGATAAGCGGGCAGGATACTATTTACTCATGGATCTATCGTTCGTTTGTTCAATACATATTTCCCAATGCTGTTGATCATGACAAGTTGTTTGGATTTATTGTTTTGTTTGTTGTAGCAATTGCATTTCTCTGCATGATCATACTGCACTTAAAGAAGGAAAATCAAGCAGGATCGCTGCCCGACTTGAAGAAAAATAATTTCATTTTCGAATTTATTGTCATGCTCGCAATCGTCCCCAATATTACGGTCACCGATTCTGAGCACTTCCTTTTATCAGTTCCATTGATTGCATTTATTGTAACAGGCTTTTTCAGACACAGGGAGAATATCTTTATCAAACTGACAGGTGTTGTTTGCCTGGTTCTTTATGGAATAAATATTCGTGAGGTTATAGGCAAGGTTTGTTCAAACTGGTTTACGGCCAATGGAATGCTTGGATTGGCAAATCTGATGTTGATCGCTTTTGGTATTTTTATATATAGCAAGCTTCAACAGAATAAAATATTAACAGGGAATAAAGTACCTAATTAAACATTACTCAAATTGAAAAAAATAATCATTCTCGTTCTTAAACTTTTATTATTCTGGCTGGTTTTGTTTGCACTACAGCACACAGTATTTCTGATCTATAATAGTTCAGAATTGAAAAATATTGGCTTCGGTCAGATCATGCTTTCATATTTTTATGGGCTAAGAATGGACTTGTCTGCTAGCGCTTACCTGATGGTACTGCCATTGGTATTGCTGATCATTTCCTTATTCATTACAAGGAACGGAGGTATTATCAAATCCATCCATGTGATCAATATTTTTCTGATACTTGCATGCTTGCTCATCGCGATTTGTGATACCGGTCTGTATTCAATTTGGGGAACTAAGATCAACAGGAAAGCGATGTCGTATGTCGTTTATCCCAAAGAAGCCTTTATGGCTGCAGCGGCTGTTCCTTACTGGCTTTTTACAGGAATATTTATTGCTGAAGGGATTCTTTCAATCTTTGTTTATAAGAGAGTATTCAGACCCGGATTTTTTGGCAAGATCAAAACAATCCATATTTCAATTTTTACTTTCGTCTTATTGCTTTTACTGGTATCGTCCATGCGTGGTGGATTTCAGAAATATGCAATGAGTAAAAGAAATGTGTATTTTTCCACCCATGCCGTACTGAATAATTCAGCATTGAATGGGTTTTGGAATTTTATGGAAATTATTGTGAACCCTGAATCAAAGAAAAATCCATACGCTTATTACTCTACAGATACAGCTCAGGATATTGTTCGAAAAATGAACGCTGCGAAAAGTGACTCCACGGAAATGATCCTGACAACTTCGCGGCCAAACATTGTGTTGATTTTGATGGAAAGTGTGAGCGCTGAGAACCTGCTTTCGCTTGGAGGCACTGAAGAGATCATGCCTGCACTTGATAGCCTGTCAAAAAAAGGATTGCTGTTCAATAATTTTTATGCAAACGGTTTTCGCACAGAACAGGGAATTATTTCGGTGTTGAGTTCTTTCCCTGCACAGCCGCAGACTTCAATCATGAGGAATATCAATAAATTTGAACATCTTCCAAATCTTGGACGTATTCTTGGTGACAGTGGCTATTCAGAAAATTATTACTATTCCGGTAATCTTGAATTTGCCAACATGGACGCTTTTGCGAAAGTTTCAGGATTCACACACATCCTCGACAAGGACAATTATAACTGGAAAAGATCAACCGACTGGGGGGCTTATGATGAAGAACTGTTTGCATGCCATTTGAAAGAAGCGGAAAAGGATAAGCAGCCATTCTTTGATCTGATCATGACAGCCACAAATCACGAGCCTTTTGATGCCGATGTCAAAAAGGTATTCAAGGAAAATAAAGCTTCAGATAATTATAAAAATACTGCTCACTATACTGATCATTGCCTTTCGGAATATTTCAATAAAGTCAAATTAAAATCGTGGTACAACAACACTTTGTTTGTACTTGTGTCGGATCATGCCCACAGTTTTCCAATGGAAAGAGGCGCCAATGAGGCTGAACGGCATCATATCCCTCTCGTGTTTTATGGTAATGTTATCAAGCCGGAATACAGAGGGACTGTAATTTCTAAATATGGTTCGCAGATTGACCTGCCTGCAATGATTCTTTCGCAACTCGGGATCCCATATAAACAGTTTCAAAGAAGCAAAAATCTCTTCAATAAATTTTCTCCGGAATTTGGCTATTATACTTTCGACAATGGTTTTGGAATTGTCACTGCTGAACAAACGCTGGTTTATGATCAGGACATGGGGCAGGTTGTTTTTCGCAAGAATAAACAGTCAGTCGCTGATGATGATAAATTGTTGTTACAGGGAAAAGCTTATCTGCAGATACTATTCGAGGATTATCTGCATCTGAATGACTAACCTTTTTTAGAAGTGATTCATGATCTTTTCCTTCTTTATCAGGTAATCGAGCAATATTCCGGCTACCAGACCAATTGCATACCCGTAAGGAATACAAAAGGAAATCAGGGCAACAACCAAAGAAACGAATAGGCATTTTTTTGATTGTGTAATATCTTTTATGAACGACATCAATGCCAGCGCTTCAAAAAGCAGGATAATGCCAAGTATGGGCAAAGGAAAAAACTTTACAAACTCACTGAACCCGCTTGAAAAAAACAACCCGATAATAACAAAAAGTGATCCGTAAATAACAACTGAACCTCCTGTGCGTCCTCCGAAACTATAATGCCCTGCAATTCCTCCGGCTCCATGACATGTTGGTATACCACTGAAAAAAGGGTTGATCAGGTTCATGATTGAATAAGTCCACCCGATTTTATTTATACTTATTGACCTTTCAGGAAAAAGATCCTGCACAGTGCGTTTTGTGGCGATGATGGAATTGGAAATTGACAGTGCTATCTGAGGAATGACCAACAAAAGAAATCCATCAATCATATCCGCCTGTTGAGGAATGTGGAACTTTGGCAATCTTATACCGAAATTTTCAAAGAGTTTCAGAAAGTCAACTGAGAAAAAACCTGCGTATATAATTCCGATCAGGACAACGAATATTGCAGGTGGGAATTTTTTGTTTCCAATTAATATTATTGTCAGAATAAATCCAATGCCTGCCAGCAAATATCCAACAGCACCTGATGAAGGAATGTAGTCTTTCAATGCAAGGCTTGCGAGGCTCAAACCAAGCCCGAATTGTATCCCTCTGACCACACTTTTGGGAACATATTTCACAATAAATTGCAAAACATTTGTCACTGTCAGTATGAGCATGATTATGCCAATGGACAGGCCAGCACCATAAAGCATGTTTCCTGACAACTTTTGAGAGATCATCAACACAGCCATTGCTTTCAATGGTTGCACGGGCATAGGGATTCCGTAAGCAATTCCTGTCATGATCTGCAATATGCCAAACATCAAAAAACTGCTTGCAGGGTCTAGTTTACATGCCACAACCATCCCCACTATCAATGGCAGATCAGTTCCGATATCTCCAAAGGAGCCGGAAAGTTCATTGCGGTTGAACCGTAATGTTTTTTTTAATGATATCAGCAATTTCAGTTTATTCTCTTGGTTGTTCCAATAGAGGATTCTCTTTAACTTTCAACATTGATCAATGACATTGTCACGTTGAAAATTTTATGGTCTTAAACAAAATGAAAACAGACCTCTGATCTATTCCAGGGTTGTGATGGTTTCTTTATAGATAACTCCTCTTTCAGCAAGTCCTTTTAAAAGATATTGCACACACTCCGGTTTTTTGCCAATAAACTCAGGAACTGAAATTCCTTTCCTGTTGTACAATTCTTCTGCGATCATTCTTGCTCCCACTGTGGCTGTGTAACCAGTTGTCCGTGCCATTGAATGAGTTTCTGTAACGGTGTCAAACTGATCAAAAAGATCATAATTGTAGCGCAATAGTTTGTTGTCTTTTTTGCCTTCAATGGTGACACGCATCACTGTAATATCTTCTTCACCCTTTTTGAGTTTCCATTTTGGGAATAGCAATTTTGCTGTGAAATCAAGTGGAGCGATCTTTGTTCCATTGATTTCAATTTCCTCTTTGCTGAAGAATCCTGTCTCGCGCAGTATTGCCATGATGTCAATATGCCCCGGATAACGCAGGGTTTTCTCTTTCATGTTCGGGCATTTGATAGTGTCAACCAGCGAACGGAGGCCATCACTGTTGAATGATTGCAGAGTGCCTATTCCCGGAAACAAATGGAATTCCGGATCGGACAATGCTTCGCGTATCACAAGATGCCCGTTCTCCACATACCTTGCAGGCCGTGTGTATTCTTCAATTACATCAACAGGAGAAAACACAGCTTTGTATTCATAAGGCCACTCGCGCACTTTTGGCAGACCACCAACGTAAATGGTTGCATTCAGAGTTTCATCAAGCAGATGATCGGCATAGCCAATAAGCACATTGCTCATTCCCGGGGCAACACCAAAATCCATAACGGCTGTTACTCCCTTTTCTTTTGCAAGATCATCAAGAAGGAAAGGATCTTCAGGAAAGAAAGCAATATCCACGGCATTTTTACCGGCTTCAATGATGGTTTTCAATGTCCGGAAACCCATGAACCCCGGCACTGCATTCACCACCATATCCTGATCCTTCACAAGGTCTGTAACATTTTCACGAACGGAAAGATCTTTACGTATCTTGCGTATTGCAGGGTTTGTAAGCCTGTCCAGTGATTCCTGGTTGATATCGGCAACGGTAACTTCGAAGTTCTTGTCTTTTGCAAGATCTGTTGTCATTGGCCCTCCAACGAGGCCTGCTCCTAAAACTATTATTTTCATGCTGCTTGATTTTAATAAAACATTTTGTTGAACTGCTTGTAAATTTGAGAAATTGAAATTCCGAGAATAACAATAATCATCCCTACTATCTTGGCGAGATCGAAAGTTTCGGTTAGTATAAAATATGATAGTACTGCCGTCATTACCGGTATCAGGTTGGTGAAAATGTTTGCTCTGTTTATTCCCAACTCTTTTATAACGGGTATGTATAGAAGGTAAGCGCCCGATGATGCAAACACCGATAGCATCAGCATGGCATAGATCAGACTGCTATCTGGCGTTATTGAAATAAAATCTTTGAAATCGAAAATTAAAAACAAAGGCAGGAAATAAATAGCGCCTAGAATGTTTTGTGTTTTAATGATAGTCAGACTTGAATATTTAAACACCAGTTTTTTTACAACTATTGAATAAGCAATGGCTGATGCCACAGCACAGAATTCAAGGAATACTCCAAGCGGAGATGCATCGAACGTTAAGTCCTTATGGAAAAAGATCAGTAGTATGCCACCGAAAGACACGATGATGCCAATCAGGTTCAGAATAGTTATTTTTTCTCTGATAAACATCCATGCAAATATTGGAGTCAACACGGGAATAAAGGAAATGATCACTGCCGCAATGGTTGAAGAAATATACGTCAGTCCGAAACTTTCTCCCAGAAAATAAAAGAAAGGCTGAAACAGCGCCAACAGCAGGAATTTTCCGTAGTCTTTCTTTTCAATCTTTTGCTCTCTCTTCATAATTTTTATGGCAACATAAAGTATGATGGAAGAAATTACAAGTCTCAGAAAAATTGTCATGATGGGTTTGTAATGATGCGCGTATACGATCTTTACCCAAACAAAAGAGCATCCCCAGAATAGCATGGAGAAAAACGCAAAAATGTAGATTTTAAATTTACCTAATTTCAAAATTTGTCAGGATTAAGATCTCCCTTCCTCGTTCAGAAGATCGTTGTGTTTAAGTGTGCGAAGAATTAATGCAATGATAATGGTTGCGCCAAGAACATAAACCGAAAGCCTGTTCCATTCAAACCTGCCGGTAATAAAGTATATCCTGAGCAGGTCAATAAATGCGAAGCTGAGCGCTGTTGCCACAACACCTGAATACTCGCGGCGAAGGATGGTCTTGAAGGAAAAAGGCACTGTGGCTTTTTTGAACTTGCCGAATGCAGGCAGAAAAGCCGGCACTTTCTTTGACCAGTCGAGATATTCATTACCAAACTTTTTTTCAAGAAAACGTTCTTCGGCAAACATGATGCGCTCGTAATAAAGCCAGAAGAGGAGGGAGGCGATGATGATAAAATAAATGTTGAAAGTGAATACCAGAATGCCTGCCCACATCAGGTAGTTGCCCAGGTAGAGCGGATGCCTGACGATGGAATAAATGCCCGAAACATTGAGTGATTCAGCGACCTGCTCAGTCCGGTTACGGCCCGATGTTCCTTTGGGAGTAGTCCCGATAGCATAAGCGCGGATGATAAATCCAAGCAATGTGATCAGCACCGAAGCAATGATCAGCGCCAGCGCAAAATCTTTGCTGATGTAGGTGTAATCAGTAAAATAGATCACAGGAATTGCCATTGCAAACAACGCTACGGGTATCTGTCCGCGGTACCTGAATAGCTTGTTGCCGCTTGATTCAAAGGAATGAATTAGAGCCATTTGAAAATTAATTTGTATTATTCAAAAAATATTCTTATCTTGCACACTCTTTTAAAAAGAATTTTTGCGAAATTATTAAATTTTACCTTATACTTAGATGAAAACAGAAGAACCTCAAAAATATGTTCTGGAATATATATTCATAGCCTCCCCAAAGTTACTCTATCACTATCTCAGCACTGAACTGGGATTGGCAGAATGGTTTGCCGAAAAAGTTGAAAACGTTGATGGTGTTTTACATTTTTTTTGGGAAGATACCGAACTAAAAGCTATTGTTGATTCGAAAAAAGAAAATGAATTTATCCGCTTCAAATGGATTGATGAAAGTTTTGATACTTATTTCGAATTCAGGATTGATTCCGACTCCGTGTACAGCGAAAACACACTTGTTGTAACTGACTTTGCGTTGGCTGAAGATTTTCAGGATTCAAAAATGGTGTGGGATGCAGCAATCAAAAAAATGCTCAGGATCATTGGCGCAAAATTGATCAGCCCTTCCATGTAAGTTTCTTGTTCATTCCATTATGAGGAGGCGCTATTTTGGTAGCTTTCTCCCTTGTTCCTGTTCATTTCCCTTTGTTTTAAAATTGCGGAAATCCGATTTTCTTAATTCAAGTTTCAATTTTTTTTTAATTTTGGTGAACATTTGTTTTCTGAATTTTTCTAATTAAAAATTTTTTAAATCCCAAAGTTTATGAGTTCAAATAACCTCAATTATGTTATGCCTGCGCAGGATAAAGCCGATTTTATGAATAACATTGATGCCGCTTCCGCTAAAATTTCTTTTGCTAAAAATATTGAATTTCCTAAAAAAGCTCACAGGCGGAAAATGGGGCCTAAACGCGAAGGGTTGATGCAAATGGTTAACACAGCTGTTAATTCAAACCAATCAATATTGCCAAATGGTTATGATTTGGATGGATTTAATAATGATGTGAAATTGTTGAAGGATATCAATGAAATGTTGGCGAAAAATGAGGCTGAGATCAGGCAACCATTGCTGGCGACTAAAGCCCAGGTTTGCCATCAAATCATGAAGAACGTGGATAATGCTCACGGATTTGTGAAACTTGGTGTAAAAACCGGTGTGCCGATTGACCTGGATTTGGTGAAAAAAATCAATGCATTTACTGCTCACAAAAATATTCGTTACACGAACAGTAAGGGCGTCGTTGGCAAAGGCGAGGGGTTTGCATTGTCAAAAGTTGCGGGTGGTACCAAATTCAAAAATATTGGCGAAACTGTGCTCGAAATCAGCAAAGGGTCAAAACAGCCTGCCGTTGGCGATAATTCCATTATTCAGGTGCTGCCCGATAAAAGTGTGAAACTTCCCAAAGGTTTTAACCAGGTTTTTATCAAAAATGTTAGCCAGGATATGGAGGGGTCATACCAGGTAAAATTAAGATTGGGGTAAAAATTACCGCTCAAAAATTGTTGCTCACAATCTTTCTTTCTCACTTACTTAAAGTAAAGCAATTCGCTTTTCGCGAAAATATAAGATATTGAAAAGATTTCCGGGCTATACTTGCGATTTTATTTTAAAATTCTGAATTTTATTCATGGATTTTCGTGTTTTCCCCCATTATTTTTCAATTTACTATTATTTATTCAAAAAAATTATTGAATTAGGCATTTAGATAATAATTAATTTATAGGGGCATGGTTCTGCCTTCATCATCCTTTCCAAGAGGTTATCGAAAATATTTCCTTTCATCTTATGTCGATTATAACGGTAG
>CAISZK010000170.1 GCA_903889915.1 uncultured Bacteroidota bacterium | reverse complement strand
GCAAGATGCACAATACAATCAGTACATTTTTAATTCAATGGTGTTAAATCCTGCTTATGCAGGCACCAAAGGATTGATCAATGTCAATGCTATCTATTCGACCCAATGGACAGGATTGAGCGGGTCACCGACAACACAATCATTAAGTGTTGACGGGCCCGCCACAGAGAAAGTCGGTGTTGGCTTTCAATTGATCAATGATAACATTGGCGCCCAGTCCCAGCAGAGTTTGTTCGGGAACTATTCGTACAAAATTAAACTAAGCGAGAAAATGAGATTAAGTATGGGGATCGCCGTTGGCGCCTCATACTTTTCACTGGACGGAACGAAACTGGTAACAGATAATCCGGATGATCCCGCCATTCCTCATACGCTTGTTACAAAATTGAGACTGGATGGAAAGGCAGGATTGTTTCTATACAGCGACAGGTTCTATGCCGGCTTTTCATCAACCGACCTGCTTTCGAATGTTTTTACCAATAAAGATCTGTTGGTGGCAGCCCAGGTAAGGCATTATTACCTTACCTCTGGTTATGTTATTGACCTCGGAACACAGTTTAAATTAAAGCCAAGCTTTCTTATCAAAGAAGACTTTAAAGCGCCAATGAATATTGACGTAAACGCCTTTGTCCTTTATCGTGAAAGATTCTGGCTTGGCACCAGCCTGAGATTTGGAGAAATGGCTTTCGTCAGCAAGGATCTTCAGACCTCGTTGAAATCAAGAGATGCCATCGTGTTCATGGCAGAGATCAATATTACCGACAAGTTAAGAGTGGGCTATGCCTACACATATTCCATGTCCATGCTGAGCGCTTATCCGGGGCATGAGTTCTCTCTGGGATATTATTTCCCGAATAAAGTTGAAACAAAAATGAAATCAATCAGGTATTTCTAAAATTTAAAAATCGTTGAGTTATGAAAACAAAACATACAATACAAAGACAGATTCTGGCAATTGTGGTAATCCTTTTGTTCAGTATGAGCGCCTATTCACAAAACAAACTCCAGCAGGCACAGGCCCTGAAGATGAGATATGATTATGCTCAGGCCATCAACATGTACACGGATTATTTTAAAACCGCCACACCTGCGGCACCCGATATCAGAGATCTTATTGAATGCTACATGATGATCAATGATACCAAATCTGCAGAAACCTGGTATGCCCAACTTATTTCGAAAGGAGGATACACTGCCGGAGATCTGCTTCATTATGGAGATATCCTGAAAAGCAATGGGAAATACGAAGAAGCAAAATCGCAATTTCAAAGCTTTGCTGCGATGAGTCCGACAGGGAAAGACACGGCAGATGCAGAAATTCTTTCATGCAACAATGCACTGGCATGGATGGCCGATCCTGCATATTTCACAGTTACCAACGCTACAGCTTTCAATTCAGAAAACTCGGACTTTGGCGCCATCAAATTTAATGACGGATATATTTTTACCTCCGACAGGAAATTGCCCCAAAAGGATTATTCCGGCAATGAGATATTCGGATGGACCGGACAGCCCTACTATAAACTTTATTTTATTTCAGGAGTCAACAGCAGTAACCCCGTCATTGAACCAGAATTGATGTCAGGTCTGAACGCCAACTATCAAAACGGAGCAGCTGTTTATGATGCCAAAGACAACATCATTTATTTTACCAGGACCAAAATGGTAAAAGCATCAATGGGACCACTGAACAGCGACCCCACAAGCTGGTATGATCATTCATCTGTCAGAGATTTCGTGAATCGCTGGGAAATATTTTCAGCCAGATATTCCAATGGCAGATGGGAGGATATAAAAGCCTTTGATTATAACAATGCGAAGAAATTCTCTGTAGGACATCCTGCCATTTCACCCGATGGACAAACACTCTACTTTGTTTCAGATATGCCCGGCGGATATGGGAAAACAGACATTTATTATTGTACAAAACTACCTGATGGCACATGGGCAAAACCAGTAAATGCCGGGAGCAAGATCAATACAGCAGGACGGGAATCATTTCCCTATGTTGATCAGGATGGAAAGCTTTATTTTTCTAGTGATGGATTGCCAGGTATGGGCGGGCTTGATATTTTTTCTGCCGAAGGCAGCGAAAATAACTGGTCCGACCCGGTTAACCTGGGCTATCCTTTGAATTCGTCAAAGGATGATTTTTCCATTTACTTCACAGAGGCGGGCACCACAGGTTATCTTTCGTCAGACAGGAATGGCGGAAAAGGTTCAGATGATATTTATTCATTCAAACCCGAAGCAAGAATACTTATCCTTGCAGGAACAACAAAAGAAATGCACCCCGACAAAACTTCATCAGCATTAAGTGGTGTAAATGTTCTTTTGGGAGATTCCACCAAAGGAGATAAGAAACTTCTGACTTCAGATGAGAATGGCAGATTCTACAGCATACTGGACTGTGGTGATACTTACCAGGTCAATGGCACACTTGATGGATACACATCTCAATCGAAAGACATTGTTGCCACCATTTGCAAAACGAGACACGATACAGTTTACGTGGATCTGGACCTGAAAAAGAACACGATTTATCTCGTTGCAATAGCAAAAGAAAAGATGCCTGACGGAACATTGACAGCATTCAGTGGTGTGAATATTTTAATAACAAACACTACTTTAAAAACCAACAACCCGTCATTGGTCACAAACAAAAGCGGAAGGGCTACTTCAAAGCTTGACTGTTCTTCAGATTACACGGTAACCGCAGCAATAGAAGGATATTTAAGTCAATCGAAGGACCTGACAGCCATCTGCAAAAATGAAAGTGATACTGTTTTCGTAGAGTTTGATATGGACAAGATCGTTCTCAATAAGCCCATCGTTCTTAATAATATTTACTATGATTTTGACAAATGGAACATCAGGCCGGATGCTGCATTGGAGTTGGACAAACTTGTAAATATTCTCAGGCTGAATCCACAAATAAATATTGAACTTGGCTCACATACCGACAGCAGGGGAGCAGCAGCATACAATGATGCCTTGTCACAAAGGCGAGCTGATGCAGCCGTTGCATACATTGTATCCAAAGGTATTGATGCAGGAAGAATGACTGCAAAGGGTTATGGCGAAAAAGTTCCGGTCAACAAATGTGTTGACGGTGTAAGTTGTACAGATGAAGAATATCAGATGAACCGCCGCACGGAATTCAAAGTAACCAGTATTAAACATGGTGTCTATTAAAAAATAAAAAGTATGAAAGAAAAAAGTAAAGTGAAAAAGAATTCAATATCGGATGTTAACTTAAAACCTGAATGGCGTTTAAATAATACTTACAGTTAACAATCAAAAAAGTAAAATAATGAAAACAACAATTTTTTCTCTGACACTGCAGCTGGCCCTATGCATAGGCACAGCCAGTGCCCAGAGAACAATTCAGTTCAAAGAAGTAAAGATAACTCATTTTCCATCTTTATTTCACAATTTCAGATTGGATCAAAATTCAATAAAGCTTCATGCTACACCAACCGGTGATCTTTTAAATGTGAAGAACGTAGTGCCATTCAAACTTCCACCATGGGAAGTTGCTCAGTATGTTTCTCCGGCCAGTCAGGTTCTCAGGGTTGCAAAGGCAGGTAATACTACATATACCGCAGCTTTTGTGATAAGAAAACCATAAGGAGGGTGTTTAATAAAGCTTAAAAAAATATTTCATGAACTTTTAAGTTTCGAATCTGAAAGCAATTGAAAGAAGAACCAGAATGCACAAAGTACCGGTTTTAACCGGAAAACATAGAGTACAAATGTTAGTTTAGATAGGTGGGTATGTATGGACTTTATGGACTTTGTGCATTTTTTTTTAAATCTCAAACCAGTTGAGTATTTCTTTTTGATTGAAGAATACAGACACTTTATTAATTCTTCACGAACATTATAAGACAGAGTAGTTAAATAGAAATGAAAAAAAGCCTTTGCATAGCAAAGGCTTTTTAGTTTTTTCGTACCCGGGGTGGGAATCGAACCCACACGACCGCAATGGTCACAGGATTTTAAGTCCTGCGTGTCTACCAGTTCCACCACCTGGGCATGTATGAAAAATAAAACCTCTCTTATTACAGAGAGGATTATCATGAGCGGGAGACGGGACTCGAACCCGCGACCCCGACCTTGGCAAGGTCGTGCTCTACCAACTGAGCTACTCCCGCATTAATTTGGGAGTGCAAATATAGCAAAAAATAATATTCCGCAATTTTTTTCGAATTTATTTTTGGTGGTAAAAATAACCGGTGGATGATCCAGGCTGATTGAAAATGCTGATATTATGAGTGATTACTACCAAAAATCGGTGAAAAAAATATTTTCATGTTCACACAAATTTTTACATTTGTTAACTGTTTTCAAATTTTCAGTTCATTTTAAAATAAAAACAAATGGGATTAAGCATACACTATCGAGGTAAGTTCAAACCAGGAGCCTCTTTGGCGGAGATGATTGATGAAGTAAGGGAAATTGCAAAAACTTATAATTGGCACTACCATGTTTTTGAAACATCGTTCCCTGAAGAAGGATTTGATAAAGATTATAAAGACAAGCTTTATGGCATCTGTTTTTCACCACCTGAATGCGAGCCTGTGTCACTCACTTTTCTTTCCAATGGTAGAATGTGCAGCGTTATGTCCCTTACAACTTTTGGGAATTCGCTAAATAAAGATTATCAAAAATACCTTTACATGCTTTCCACAAAGACACAATTTGCAGGTGAAAATGTGCACAAGCTAATTATCCATATTCTAAGATACATCAGCAAAAAGTACATCAGCAACTTTAAGCTAACAGATGAAGGGCAGTATTGGGAAACAGGAGATGAAAAAGTCCTGGAAGCGAATTTTAAAAAATATACTGACTTGCTGGACCTGGTTACCGGCACGCTTCAAAATCTTCCAATGAAAGCAGGTGAAACATTTGAAGAATATTTTGAAAGATTGATAAAGATCGTAGATGGAAAAAGAAAAAAGTGAAAAACCATTAAAATTGGGAATGCAATCCCAATTTTAATATAAATATTGGGATTCTAATCCCAAATTTCACTTTTATTTAAAATAAAAAAGGGTTTCAAAGTGTAATATTTTGAAACCCTTGTCTTTATCAGCTCCCCCTGCTGGACTTGAACCAGCGGCCCTCTGATTAACAGTCAGATGCTCTAACCAACTGAGCTAAGGAGGAATTTTTTCCTTTAAAGGGCTGCAAAAATAAAAGTAAATTTTGAATTGTACAATTTTATTTCTAAAATTTGCAAAAAATATAATTATGAAAAAAGTAATAGGTATAGGAAATGCGTTGGTGGACATCATGACCAAATTAGAAAATGATTCGCTTCTCGCTGAACTGAATCTTCCTAAAGGGAGTATGCAACTTGTGGATAAAATCGTTTCACGCAATATCATTGAAAAGACTAAAAATCTTCAACCATCAATTGCCAGTGGTGGCTCTGCCGCCAATACAATTCATGGTCTGGCACGTCTCGGAATTTCTTCCGGTTTTATTGGTAAAATCGGTAAGGACACGATGGGCCGCTATTTCAAAGAGGACATGGAAAAAAGCAATATCCAGACCGATCTTCTTGAAAGCGCTTCCGATTCGGGTGTTGCCATCGCTCTTGTGAGCCCTGACGGCGAAAGAACTTTTGCTGTTCATTTGGGCGCTGCTGTTGAATTGACAGCAGATGATCTGAAACCTTCATTTTTTACAGGCTGTGAGCTTTTGCATATTGAGGGCTACCTGTTGCAAAATTATTCGCTCATTGAAACCGCCTGCGCTATGGCAAAGAAGGAAGGTCTTAAAGTTTCACTGGACCTGGCCAGCTTTAATGTGGTGGAAGATCACCGTGAGTTTTTATCT
>CAISZK010000169.1 GCA_903889915.1 uncultured Bacteroidota bacterium | reverse complement strand
GTTTTTATTCCTTTGAAGCTCCAGTTTTGAATAGCCGGTGCACCAATAAGCTTAGATGTGGGTGTTGATTCTTTTTTGATCAGTTCAACATAGTCGTTTTTTTCATTCAGGCATTGCCACGAATAGCCGGTGCTGGGGCCGGTTTTAAATGTGAGCACCTGCACTTCGCCAACTTTTATAGTGTATGTGTTCTTTGCATCGCCGTTATTTTTCGAACCTGTTTTGCATGAAAAATTTGTCATCAGGATGAGGGTTAAGATGAGTAAAACTGATTTCATTCCTTGAGGATTTTTGATTTAAGATTTTTGATTTAAGATTTGATGACAACAATTATTTTTACAAAAATAGATAAATTCAATCAGAAAACTCATCATTGAAATTGTTGGATTAACTGAAATCGCAATATAATATTGTTTAGAAATGAAAAAGTTTTGAACAATTTGAATAGATAAAAAGTTTAAAAACAAATTCAGCAAAGACATTATTTCATTGAACTACAAACAAAAATACGACTCCCGAAAAATCGGGGGCATATTGCAAGGGCTTGACAAAGTCTGAAAATATTTTTCCTTAAAGAAGCAATTCATTATTCATTGAAATTAAATGAAATCTTTAATGAATCGTTGGAATTGTTTAATTTTGTGGAAGATTTAAATGAATAATTAAATGAAGTATAAACTACCCATAATACTCTTGATCTTTTTTTCACTTGAAAGTTTTTGCCAAAACAAAAAAACCATTGATATAAGCGCGTATTATAAAGGTGACACAGCGCAATGGCGCAAAGAATGGTGTAAATTTAGTGATCAATTGAAATTAGATAATCTGATTAACTCTGGTGATACTTTTCATTTCCGGTATTGGCAAGACAGGCAAGTTCTCGACATTTGGACAAATGACTACAAGACTTTTCATGGATTGGTTACAAATTTTGCCATAAAATACAACCCCGATAATTTGAAGAAGAAAAAACCAATACCCAATAAAGTATTTTCAAATCAAATAAAACTCGACACATCCATTGCTCATGAAGCATATAAATCTATTGTAGATTGCCTTGTTTTGGATATTCCCTCTGAGGGAAAAATCAAAGATTGGAAATGGGGATGCGATGGCATGACATACGATTTTGAAATTTCAACCAAAAACAGCTATTTGTATAAAGCATATTGGTCGCCCGATGCACAGGATAGTACTTTGGCTGAAGCCAGGCAAATTGAAAGTTTCATAGTAAGAATAAATGCCCTGCTTAAATTAAATAAGGAATTTGATAAATTTTCCATAACACTACCTTATGGCTCGTATAGGTTTAAGTATAGTATCATTCGTCTTGTTGTAGGAGAATACAACCCAAACTACAGTGATAATAACAATGAAAACACACTCGATGATGCCCGGGATGAATTTTATTATTAGAACAGGAATAAAATGAAAGCTCTGCAAAAATCAATATTATTATTCGCATTGATTTTCGCATTGCCTTGCCAGGCATCAAGCATTATCAACGATTCTGCTAAATGCAAACCATTGATTGATTCTGTTACAAAAATGGAGTATTATCGCCTTGTTGACAGCATGCCGCAATATCCGGGCGGTGATAAAGAAATTTTGAAATTTATCAACGACAATATTAAAATGCATCAGGATATAGATGCTTATGGGAGAATGTACATTGAATGTATTATTGACTCAACAGGCAACATGACAAACTTTAAAATACTAAGAAGTCTTGCAAGTTATTATGATGATGAGTTGATAAGGATAATGAAATTAATGCCAAAATGGAAACCCGGAAAATGCACCGGGAAAGCCGTCAATGTGAAAATTGTAATTCCATACTTACTAATAATAGAGTGAAAATTAATTTTTAAATCATGAAAATCCCATTCACAATTATATTAATCCTATTCCTGAACATGCGCTCCTACCAGCAAGTGGTAGCAGTGTCGAACGATAAAATGAACGTCCTGTATATTGGAATGGATAATCCTTTGACAATAGTTGTTGGAGATTATCCCTGCAGTAAAATAATTGCAAAAACCAATATCGGAAAGTTGACACGCTATGGTGATAGTTGTCATTATACATTCATGACAGACAGCCTGTGTAAAGGCAAAGGTGGAGTAACTATTGAAGTGGATATTCTGGATAGCGGAAAAACAAAATGCATGGGAACTTCCCGCTTCAGATTGAAAAACATTCCTGATCCCGTTGCCTTCATTGCTAATACAAATGGAGGTTTTATTGATAAAAAAATTCTGGCTGCGGCACAAGGTATTGTTCCTATTATGCTTGATTTCGATTTCGATCTTTATTTTACGATCAAAAGTTACTCCTTTCAAATCCTGCGAAAGGATAGTGTGATCTATGAAAAAACCAACATTTCCGGGGGAAGACTTACAGATGATATAAGGTATGAAGTTCTAAAAACCTCAACAGATGACAAGGTAATTTTTTTCAATATTAACGGAGTGGGGCCTGATAATATCGTCAGAATTTTAAATGAAATAAATTTTACAATAAAATAATCACAAGGAAAGAACTATGAAATTTTCACTCACAATTATTTTAATACTGTTTCTGAACATGCGCTCCTTTCAGCAAGTGGTAGCAGTGTCAAATGACAAAATGAATGTGCTGTATAAAGGCATTGACAACCCTTTGACAATCGCAGTTGAAAATTATTCTTGCAGTAAAATAATTACAAAAATTAATTGCGGAAAGTTGATTCGTGATCATGATAGTTGTCATTACACATTTCAAGCAGACAGTCTGTGCGTAGGTGTAGTGAAAATACAGGTTGGTGTTGTTGATAGTGGCAAATCAAAATGGTTGGGAACTGAGTGGTTTCGAATGAAAAGAATTCCCGATCCTGTTGCAATGATTGCAGGTCAAACAAGAGGACCAATCAGTAAAACTTTGCTGCTCTCCCAGGTTGCAATCATTCCTATACTGATGAATTTTGATTTTGAATTATATTTTGCGGTAAAAACTTATTCATTTGAAATTGTAAGAAACGATAGTGTTATTTATAAAAATGAAAAAATCAAAGGAAACAGGTTTACACCGGAAATAATTAATGAAATAAAAAAAACCAAAACGAATGATAAAGTGAAGTTTTATGATATCACCATCATCGGATTGGAAAAGGAAGACAGAATAATAAATGAAATTAAGTTCACAATTGAATAAATGAACTTCGATCAGCTGTTATCAGTTAATATTTGTGTTAACAGAAAACAGAAGTACTAAAATTGTTAAACCAAATAATCAGAAATTTCAATCAATTGCAGTTGATTTCAGGCATCTGACAAAGGTTTATTAAGTTTTCTTTGCTCTAGCTTTATTGAAAACCTCACAGCGATTTTTAATAAATTTGCTTTATTAAATCAAAAAGTCAAAGTATTATGATCAAAAAGACTACTATACTTCTTTCAATATTATTAGCAATAACAATGAGCGTACATGCTCAAATCCCAAACAGCGGCTTTGAGAACTGGACAAGCGTTGGCACATCTTTCAGTCCGGTTTCATGGGGCACCTTCAACAACCTTACTGCACCAACAAACACCTTCACCTGCGAACGCGGATCACCGGGTTATGGGAGCAACTATTACATGAAGCTTACAAGCAAAACCATTACCGGCAAAGGATTGTTGCCAGGAAGAGCTGTCAGCGGAAAACTCGATTCCTTAAACTTTTATCCAATTTCAGGTTTCCCTTTCAATCAACGTCCGGCTTTCTTAACCGGGATTTTTCAGTATATGACTTTTGGCAGCAGCAGTCATTACGGCTATATTGAAGTTATGCTTAACCGCTGGGATACCGCAATGGTGATGAGTATGCCTGTTGCTTATGCAAAATTTAACCTGACAGGAATGCAAATGTCATGGGACAGTATCAGCATCCCACTCACGTATTATGAAGGAACCCTTCCCGACACCTGCATCATCACCCTTTCATCAAGCGACAATGTGCCCACTGACGGCGATTACCTCTATGTTGACAACCTTGCATTCAACGGATATGTTGCAGGAATTAAAGAGATCGGAACAAACGCAAACTTCAGCTTATACCCCAATCCTGCACGTGAAATAGTGCAAATAAATTTCGACCATGCCAATAATGATGATGCAGAAATTAAAATCTTCAATGCAACCGGCGATTTGTTAAAACATGAATCACCCATGAAAAACCAGCATCAGATCAACATTGCCGATCTGGCAAACGGAGTTTACGTTATTGAAATAACAACTTCATCGTGGTCGGAAAAGCAAAGGCTGATCATTCAAAAATAAAAAGAAACCTGACAGAGTTTGTTTCCAAACCTGTCAGATTTTCTTTAAACTATCCTATTTCAAAATTCTGAAACTTGCAGGCAGCACTCCATTGTTTCCAAGTGCTGCAATGTATCTTGCTTCATTTTCCGTAAAGTTGCCGGTAATCTGGCAATGTCCACCAGCAATTACCGATTGAACGATAGGTGCCGAGATCACATTATTATCAAGCACAATCGCAATTGCATTGCCAATGTTGCGCTTTGTTGCCTCAGCCCATAGTGCAACAGCAGGCTTTTTCAAATTGATCATGATCTCATTTCTGTCAGATTTTTTGTCTTTGCTGAACATCACACTGTCAATGTCGCTTCCTGTAATCAAAGCGCCTTTGTCACCTGTAATTTTTAGAGCATAAAGACAAACTTCAGAAGTGTCGAAATTCTGACTCCAGGCAAATCTGTACTTTTTGTCAGGTGTGAGCGTTTTCAAATAATCATTTATTTTCTCAACACCTGCACTGGGTGTGCAGCCAATTTTCCCCATGGTATCTTTGGCTCTGGCAATTTTAAAAAGAGAGAATAAATCATTGTTCTCACCAGGAAGCGATGAAACATTCTTACGGCTATAGGTTTCATAAAGTGCTATTGTTCCCTTGCCGGTGAGGAGACTATCAATTGATTTAACATCCCTGGCATCATCAAGAGTTACCTTGATCTGATGCTTCGCAGGAATGATAGTTACACTATATTTTCCGGCGTTAAAATCCTTAAGTCTTGCCGAAATAATTTTAGCAGATTGTGCAAGTGTCACTGATGTGATGTTGCTGTCCGCTGCCTGGATTGTGATAATGTTTGTTGCGTTAGCTTTATTTGTAAAGCCCATTGCAATTATCCCGAAGATAAAAACTGCAATGATTGAATATACTATTGATTTCATTTTTATAAAGTTTTTTAAGTTAAAAATAAATAATACCACCTCTTTCCCAAGAAGTGAATAAAAAAATAATAAGGAATACGATTAACTTAAAAAGGGCAAGTCATCATCATCACCTGAGCAAAGATGATAATAGAATCTACAGGAAGAAAAAGGTTTTATTGACAACTGAGTTTTTTGCAGTAAAATAAAACTCCGTGTTATTTTGTTATTGTCAGCAACTGACTTAAAGTTATCATTAAAAAGATTGCGAATTAAAGAAAAACTCTTTTGAAAAGATGACCATTTGAAAGCTTCAACAACAACAGCCTTTCCATTATTGATATTAAACTCTGATGCAGATCCAAGCTGTGAACTGTGCTTGTTCGGGCTAAATGATTTATCTGAAATGGATGTGCAGAAAAACAGGAACAGCACAATGATCATTGCGGTGCCAAATGCTTTTATTGTATTTTCCTTTTGATTAATCACAATGCAAAAATAAACATATAGTTTGACATTGTAAGGAAAAAAGAACACGTCCTATTCTTTTGCAAATATTATTTACTTTTACCTCGTAAAAGTAAATTAAGAAATCAAAAGATCTTCGCCATGAAACTAAAACTGATACCTTTTATAATTACAGCCACACTGCTATTGTCATTGTGTTGCAATCTGAATTTGTCGGCACAAAACATGATCATCAATCCCGGCTTTGAAACAAGCCAGAATGCATGGCTGTTCACCCCCGCCACTGTCACGCTTTCCTACACCCAGTTTCACGGCGGAAGTCACAGCGCTTATATGCATGTGACAGGCAATGACACTGCACTGCTCGGACAATGTGTGAGTGGCTTGCAGGCAGGAAAAACCTATCAGTTCGAGTACTGGGTGAAAGCTGACAGTGTTCGTAATTATGTGCTCCCATTCCTTCGTTTTACAAGTGATACGGGCAATGTCTTTGATACGTATTTCTGCCCAAATGGAAACGTGGCTCAATGGACAAAAGTTTTTTCGCGCTTCACCCCTCCTGCCGGCGCTGACAGCCTGATCTTTTACTTTGCCCTTTTCCAGGCCGGCAATGTTTGGTTTGATGACTTTTCAATGACAGAAGTCACCGACACGACTTATCATAATTTCGCTGTCAACACACAACTAACAACCACTCCATTCACCGATGTATTCAATGCAAACGGCGTTGGCCCGGGAAACCCATCGGATCTGTACAACCATGTTCAGAAGTTCCAGGATGCAGGCTTACGATATGTGCGCACGCATGACTTTCAAACGGCTTTTGATTATCATGTCATTTTCCCTGACACCAGCAAAAGCCCCCTTGATTCTACTGCCTATAATTTTCATTCCACAGATTCATGCATTGCCGACATTTTGAATGCCGGCGGAAAAGTTTACTTTCGTTTTGGTGAAAGCTATGGTGAAAATGCAGTTCCACCGGCAGACAAACAAAAGTTTGCCGATGTGTGTCTTCAGACAATAAAACATTACAATGCGGGATGGGATCATGGCTTTCACTATGGACTCGATTATTTTGAGATATGGAACGAGCCTGACATTGCTGAATTCTGGACAGGAACTGTTGAGGATTATATAGAGATGTATGCTGCAACGGCTACGAAGATCAAACAATATGACCCATCATTGAATGTCGGCGGGCCTGCAGTGTCGAACATTTTCAACGAATCATTCATCAATCCATTCCTTGATACTGTTGTTGCGCGTCATCTTCCATTCGATTTTCTTTCTTATCATTTATACTATTATCCGAATCCATATTATTACAAACTTGTGAACGATTATGCGCAATCCAAGCTGCATCAATACGGCCTCGATAGTGTGGAATTGATAAACTCAGAGTGGAACACTTATCTTTACAGCTTTGGTACTTATTCCATCTGGGGAATGGATGATCCGCTGAATGCCGCTTCAACTGCATCGGCGCTCACCTACATGCAGGATACACATATCGGGAAGATGATCCGTTACGCTTTCGATAATTATTGGTTCGGTATGGTTGACTGGTATGATAACTGGCGCTATGCAGGCTATGTTTTCAAGGCTTATCATGAGCTGGCAGAAAACAATGTACGGCTTTCAGTGAGCGGGGCTGATTCGCTTGGCGCAACACTAGTAGCTTCGCACAATCCTTCAGGTTCTTTGATGTACACAATGGTTTCCGACAACTCATCTTCAGCTAATGGTTATCACCTTTCATTTAATAATCTTGGTGCGTCTTCATGGTATTACACGATCTATCGCATCAACAGCAATCATCTTTTGACAGCAGTTGACAGCGGTAGTATCTCCTCATCACAACCAGCAATAACAGAAAGGGTGCAACCTCCTTTTGTTGATTACGTGGTTTTACAACTTACCACAGGAATATCCGAAAACAGTGATGACCAATTTTCTGTTTTCCCTGTCCCTGCCACCAATCAATTATTTGTGACATCACCCAAAACATCAGCATTTACTTTTGATCTGCTCGAACTAAGCGGAAAGCAAATACTCAGCTATTCTTTCAAGAGCAACAAGGGTTCCATATCTTTATCAGGCATTCCTGCAGGGGTATATTTTGCGAGGATCACTGACGAAAACGGTAATCGTTTTGTGAAAAAAGTCATCATCCTGAATAATTGATACGATTTTTAACAAAAAAGGCTGCTGCCTTTATAATAATTTTAAACCCTCAGCGTTATTGCGGTGAATAGACAATGGAAAATGAGTTAATAATTGTTTAATTTTGCAGAATAACAGCGGGCGACAGGTAAGTTAAGTGAATATTGAATTGGTCTTTCTTTCATAAAACCTTAGCCCGTTGTTTTTCTGCATAGTTTTTGTAAAAGCAAACTCTCCGGTATTTTTGGAGAGTTTGCTTTTTTAATGAATATCTTTGTTACTGGAGATATCAAACAGTTTTACCCTGTAGCCGCCCGCCAAAAATGCAATAAAATTTTCAGAAATTAAACTAAGAATCGACTCCGAGAAATCTATTTTACCACTAAAACTCCAAAACACAAAATTCCTCAAAAAACTGTTTTACTAGTTTTTATTATTTCGTGTAGTTTCGTGTATTGGTGTTTTTGTGGCAATTTTTTCTTTTTAACTTTTCAGAGTGGGATCAACTAAGAAAGAGCAATTGCAAATCTTGTTTTAGGTGGACATAGAGTTGAAAGAATTTCCAACTCTAAACTTGAAACCCGAAACTTTCTAACCTAACACGCCAGCACCTTCGTAACAAGTTCCGCCGCATCCTGCAACTGTATTGCAGAATACACTTTCAAACCTGATTCGTCAATGATCTTCTTTCCGGCTTCGGCGTTGGTTCCCTGTAGGCGTATGATGATAGGAATCTTTATTTCTCCGATGTTTTTATAGGCATCCACAATACCGGTTGCAACGCGGTCACAACGCACAATGCCACCAAAAATGTTTACAAGAATTGCCTTCACATTTTCATCTTTCATGATGATACGAAAAGCTTCTTCCACCCTCTTTGCGCTTGCAGAACCTCCCACATCAAGAAAGTTTGCAGGCTCGCCACCCGAAAGTTTAATAATATCCATTGTGGCCATTGCAAGCCCGGCGCCGTTAACCATGCAGCCAACATTGCCATCAAGTTTTACGTAGTTCAGATCAAATTTACCGGCTTCCACTTCTGTGGGATCTTCTTCATTCAGATCGCGCATTTCAAGAATATCGGCATGACGGAATAAAGCATTATTATCCACTGTAACCTTTGCATCAGCAGCAATGATCTTGTTGTCGCTGGTTTTCATCAGCGGGTTGATCTCAACGAGGGACGCATCAATACCAAGATATGCGTTGTACAAATTCTTCACAAATGCTACCATTTCCTTATTGGCATTGCCTTCAAGCCCCAGGTTGAATGCAACCTTCCGGCACTGAAAAGGCTGAATGCCTATGACGGGATCTATCTCTTCCGTAAAAATCAGTTCCGGTGTTTCGGCAGCAACATCTTCAATGCTCATGCCGCCCTGCCGCGAATAAATGATCATATTCCTTCCGGCTTTACGGTTCATAAGAATGCTGATGTAAAATTCTTTCGGTTCCGATTCGCCTTTATAATAAATGTTTTGTTCAATTAAAACTTTATGAACTTTTTTGCCGGCAGGGCCGGTTTGATGAGTTACCAGTTGCATTCCGATAATATTGCCTGCATGAATTTTCACTTCAGCAAGATTTTTGGCTATTTTCACACCGCCGCCTTTGCCACGGCCCCCGGCATGTATCTGAGCTTTTACTGCCCAAACTTCACTTCCGGTTTCACTTTGTATTTGCATTGCAGCCTGAACAGCAGCTTCGGGTGTACAAGCGATCATGCCAACCGGAACGGCTACTCCAAACCTTTTCAATAGAGATTTTCCCTGATATTCGTGTAAGTTCATAATATTCTTTGCGTTTATTATTAATGTTGGAAGTCGCAAAATTAAAATAAAATTTTCTTTACGAACCTATTTCTTATCACTTAATTTTTAGTCCTGCAAATTAATGTTGGAGTTCTCTTCTGAAAAGTTAAATACTTTACTATTTTTGCGGCTATGTTAAAGGCTCGATATTTTCTCTTTTTTCCGGCTCTAATTTTTTTCTCTTTTGTTTCATTTGCGCAGAATTCAAACAAAATCGCAAATGCAACAAGAATAAAAACTCCGCCTAAAATTGATGGACTGTTGAATGATTCCGTTTGGCAGAAAGCTGAGATCGCAGGCGGTTTCAGGCAATATCAGCCTTACTGGGATTCGGCGGCTTATCAAAAAACCGAGGTTCGTATTCTTTATGATGACAATGCAGTTTATGTTGGCGCCATGATGTGGGACACTGCTCCCGACAGCGTTCTGCGGCAACTCGGAAACCGCGACAACAACAACCTGAATGCAGATGCTTTTACTATAGAATTTGATACTTACAACAATCAGAACGACGCTTACACTTTCCAGGTCTGGGCTTCGGGTGTGCAATATGATTACAGGCATAACGATGCAACCTATAACGCCGTCTGGCAAAGTGCAACGAAAATCACCAAGAACGGATGGAGCCTCGAAATGAAGATCCCCTACTCTGCCCTGCGTTTTCCAACCTCAAATGTTCAGACATGGGGACTGGAAATGTCGCGCTACATCAGGCGCATCCGCGAAACCGATGCATGGGCTTTGCCTAAAACAGGCGCCACAAACGTAATTGCTTATTGGGGAAAATTGATCGGCATCACCAACATCAGGGCGCCTCTGCGACTGTCGTTCACTCCATATATTTCTGTTTACGGCGAGCATTATCCTTATGATGTTGCAGGGAAAAGCAATTACTCCGAATCTTTCAGCGCCGGGCTTGATCTGAAATATGGTTTCAACGAAAGCTTTACACTCGACATGACGCTGCTGCCCGATTTCAGCCAGGTACAATCCGACAACCAGGTCAAAAATCTCACAGCTTTTGAAACTGTTTATGATGAGCAGCGCCCCTTTTTCAAAGAAGCTGTTGATCTTTTCGAGCTTGGCGGCCTTTTCTATTCAAGGCGCATAGGGCACCAGCCTTTGAAATACGACAGCATTGAAAGCCTCTCTCCGGGTATCACGATCGAAAGAAATCCCGAGCAAACGAAACTTTTAAATGCAACCAAAATATCGGGGCGAAACAAACACGGACTGGCTATAGGTTTTTTCAATGCCATTACTGACAACATGTATGCAGAGATCAAAGATTCGCTTGGCAACAAAAAGAAAATCCTTACTGATCCGATCACGAATTATAACATCATTGTCATCAACCAGGCCATGAAGCATAACTCTTCCTTTTACCTGATCAATACCAATGTTGCAAGAGATAAAGGTTACGACGATGCAAATGTTACCGGCACCGGGCTGAACCTGATTGACAGAACAAATACCTGGATGTTCAGCGCTGCGGGAGCATTGAGCCAGGTGTTGCAAAAGAGTGGCCAGAATAACAAAGCCGCCGACAATGCCGGCTTTAAATACACAGCAGGTTTTTCAAAGATTAGCGGTAATTTTCATTACGGACTGTCGCGAACAGCGCTCAACAGCAAATTCAATGACAACGATCTTGGCCTTACCTTGTACAATAATTACAACAGCAACAACCTTAGCCTGAGTTACACTATTTACAAACCCTTCTGGCGGATACTCGGCGAGGAAAATTCGCTGAGCATTACGCACGCCACTAATTTCACAACCGGAAAGCCCATTCAAAGTGATTTTGTGCTCAAAAATGATGCAACCGATCAAAATCATATTACCTGGATCAACAATACCAGCGGATCGTTTCAAAAAGTCTATGATTATTATGAGCCGCGTGTGGCCGGAAGATATTACATCAGTCCTGCTTATTTCTGCGAAGTTCTTGCCATTTCCACCGACTACAGGAAAACATTTGCTATGGATGTGCAGGGATTGGTCAACACAGAGCCGGCAATTTCGCGAAACGAACATGGTATTTCCATATCGCCGCGTGTGAGGGCCAGCGATCATTTGCTGCTTATTCACAGTTTCCAGCTCGATGCGGCCTCAAATGATGTGGGATATGCTGCAATTGATTCAGCAGCCAACATCATCTTTGGCAACAGAAAACTCGTTACAATTACAAATACTTTTACCGGCACTTATATTTTCAAGAACGATCTCTCCCTGTCGCTGGTCATGCGCCATTACTGGTCCAAGGGCAGGTACAACAAGTATTTCACACTCGATAACAACGGACACCTGACCGACAACCCTGACTACACACAGGACAATGATTTTAATTTTAATTCCTTCAACATTGATCTTGATTTCAACTGGCAGTTTGCACCCGGCAGCAACCTCAGCATCGTATGGAAAAACGCCATTCTGCACCAGGACCAGGTGATCATGAATGATTTTTTCGATGATTTCAACAGAACTTTCAGATATCAGCAAACAAACAGCATTTCGCTAAAGGTTCTTTATTACCTCGATTATCAGTATTTGAAAAAAAAGAAGGGATGAACAAGTTCCCACACTTTGGTAGCATAAAGTAGATTGTGTAAACTGGATTTGGGGAGCATCAATCTAGGCTTGTTCCTCCGTGGAGCGCAGCGGAACGGAGGAACAAGCCTAGATT
>CAISZK010000168.1 GCA_903889915.1 uncultured Bacteroidota bacterium | reverse complement strand
CCGTTATGTTGCATTGTTCGAATGACTCCCTGACCTAAAGTAGGGACTCTGATATTTGACAATTCTTTATCTTTACAAGAAATGCATCATGAACGAATCCGGTATTAGGATATTTCAAGCTGAAGACGGAAAGACCGAGATTCAGGTTGTTGTCCTGGCTGAGACAGTATGGTTATCTCAGAAGCAGATGGGGGATTTGTTCGAAAAGGATACTGATACCATTGGACTACACCTTCGTAAGATTTATAAATCCGGAGAACTGAATGAAAAAACAACTACCGAGAAATACTCGGTAGTTCAAAAAGAGGGTAACAGAAATGTAACCAGAACTTTAAACCTGTATAATCTTGATGCAATAATCTCTGTAGGATATAGAGTTAATTCAAAACGAGGTATTCAATTCAGAATTTGGGCAAATCAGGTTTTAAAGGAATTTCTTTTAAAGGGGTATGCTCTCAATGAAAGGCTTTTAAGTTCTCAGAATGAACAACTGAAAAGCTTAAAGGAATCCTTATTGATACTGACCAAAATTGTAAATCAAAAAAAGCTGTCACCGGATGAAAGTGAAGGACTTTTAAAAATCATTACCGATTATGCCTTCGCACTGGAAATTCTTGACCAATATGATCATCAGAATTTAAAAATATCCGACACATGTGATAATGAGCTTTTTAAGATAAGTTATAATGAAGCACAAAATCATATCAACAGACTAAGAAAGATTTACAGCAACGGACCTTTGTTTGGAAAAGAAAAGGATGGCTCTTTTCAAAGTTCCATATCTACTATCTATCAGACATTTGATGGTAAAGATTTATATCCAAGCATAGAAGAAAAAGCAGCTAATTTACTCTATCTGATTACTAAAAACCATTCATTTGTTGATGGAAATAAACGCATTGCTGCTTATTTGTTTTTACTATTCCTTGAGAGAAATAACTTACTTTACACGAAGACTGGAGAAAAACGCATACCCGATAATGCTCTTGTAGCCCTGACATTAATGATCGCAGTCAGCAGTCCGGATGAAAAAGATACCATGATAAAAGTGATTATTAACCTGATAAATAAAAACAACGCAACATAACAACAGCTAAGCATAATGCGGGTCTCAGAGCAACCGAAAGTTCATCAATCGCTTTATCTTTTCAGGTACCTTGACTATTCCATCTCCCGCAGACCCGCACTATGCCTAGCTGCCGCCGTTATCGGTCATGCTAAGGGGACAGTACAACATTAAACAGACAGATAAAAAATGAACAGAATTACAATTTCGGACAAGCCGTATTTGCTATCCTTCGCAAAAGCGAAAGAGAAGCAACGCCAAACACATGCCATAGCAAGTTGCTTCACATTTGCTTTTGCCCCAACGCGCCCAAGCCCACCCACCACCCTCAACATTCATTCACAAGATTTTTAAGCATGGAACTAATCTCATTTGAAGAAAACTTTAACGACAACTCAAATAGTTGGTGGATTGGAAAAGACGACAATGGTTGGTGTGACATAATTGAGGGATCTTATGTTATGGAACACACAAAAAATGAAAGTGATTATTCAGTTTGGCGTACTTTGCCAATAATTGAATCAAAGGCTTATTCTTTGGAAGCATCATTTACCTTTTTAAGTGGTAATAGAGAAAGTGGTTTTGGTTTTTTGTGGGGACAGAAATCTAACAACGGAGTGGATAATGGCTACGCAGGCTTTCATTATTTTGTAATAAGTGCAACCGGTAAGTTTGTGATTTGTTCCTACGACCCCAAAACAAAAAAAGCTGAACCAATAAAAGATTGGACTGATTCACCTGTTATCAAAACCGTAGAAAATGCTACTAATATCTTAAAAATTGTTAAATTTGATGATTCCATTGACAAACAACTTTTTTTTTTAATTAATGACAAAATAGTGTGTCAAACTAACAATTTACCATTATTCGGAGAAGAAACAAGATTTATTGCTTTTCAAAACATAAAAATTGCAATAGATAATTTTAGAGCAATCTATTATTTTGACTAAAATTTAATTTTAAAATAAGAATTAATCAAAATGGAAAACCAAAAATTATTTGAAATAATTCAACAAACCGAATATGCTCCTGTCATTTTGGATAATTTAAGAAAGCAGTTTTTAGCAATTGAATCTTATTTCAACGTTGGGGTAGATGCTCTTAAAAAGGAAAAAAATGCAATTGAAAATCACTCTGATTATTCAGTAATGCAATTACAAGAACAACTTTCTCAAGAATTAGCGAATTCAGAAAACCGAAAATTAGGAATTCAAACAAGTTCTGCAAATGCTTTAACTTATTTTCAGAATCAGGATCGTCAACAAATTTTGGATAAGGAAGACAGTTGGAACAATGGTATTTATGTATCTGAAGTCGTTACTGGTGTATTAGAAAAATGGAAGTCTTCGCAAGAAATGTTCAATGTATTTAAGTGGATTATAGTAACGATTGGTATCGGGGTGTCATTCGCAATAAAATGGTATGCAGGATTATTAATTGGATGGGTTGGTTTCTTTATTTTTTATAGACTAGCGGGAGAAATTGAAACCAAAATTTCCAAAACAAATAAAATTGTTTCAAAGGGACGAATTATATTTAACGCGAAAGACAGAAATTCTTTAGGAGAAATTTCGGACGAATTAACCTTTGCTATCAGCGAGGAAAGTAATAAAATAAAAAATGATATCGCATTCCTAAAACGAAGACTTGGAGAAGAATATCACGAAAAAGAAGCAGGAGAAATTGCAGAAAGGAACCAAAAGCTTCAAGATGAAGAGAGAAAGTTGATTGCCATAAAAACTAACATGAAAGATTCAGAATTAAGAGAATTGTCTGAAAGAGATCGAAAGTTGCTTGACCAAGAACAAAAGCAGCAAAAAGTAGTGTCAGAACTAAGAGAGAATACGATCAACGAAATTCAAAATGTTAGAGCAAACTTGAGTAATCTTGTAAGGTTACTTAATCAACTACCTGAATCGTTCAATTCAAATTCTATTAAATGGAATAGTAGTAATGTGTATAAAAGTAAAGACGTGGTTGCAACAAATTTCAGAGTTGGAAATGACAACGTGAAAATAAATATTGAAGATACGCAGCATACAATTGATGTCCCAAGATGTTTCCCTTTTCTTAATAAATCTAATATTGCTTTCAATTGCATCAATCAAAATGAAACTAAAGAAGCAATCAGAATTTCACATAACATCATTGGCAGAACCTTACTTTCTTTACCTGCAAGTAAAACAAAAATCACATTCATCGATCCATTAGAACTTGGTGGAAATGCGGCATCATACACTCCTCTTTTAAGAGAAATTTATGGTGGCATGGTTTTTACTCAACAGAATGATATTGAAAACCAACTTTCAATTTTAACAAGAGCAATTGAAAATGTTTTACAAAAATATTTGCAAGACAAATTCAAAGACATTGCTGATTATAATTTCAAGACAAAAGAAGTACCTGAACCTTACCGGTTGTTGGTCGTGTATAATTTTCCTCATGGTTTTAATGATACTACGTCAAGTAAGCTTTTGAATATTATAAAAAGTGGTCCTAAAGCTGGTGTTCACACTATCATGGTAAACGATCTTAACGCCAAACTTCCTTATGGCATTGATTGGAAAGTATTTGAAGGAATCAATATCCAGCATATTTCTCTTGTAAACCCCAGCACATCAAACACGCAATTTGAGTTTGACAAAAATTTGCCGTATACTGAGATTGTGAATTATATTAACAAAGAATTGCCAAATACGAATTCAATAAAGGTATTATTCAAATTACCTCCTCAAGCAGAATGGTGGCAGGACAAGGCACATAAACGGTTCTCAGTTCCAATAGGAAGGCATGCAGTAGAAGAACAAAGTTTTATTTTAAATAATGATGACGATAACCAAGCGTTATTAATTGGTAAACCAGGTTCTGGCAAAAGCAACTTGCTACATACAATTATTACTAATTCACTTTGGAAATATTCGCCTGACCAGCTTGAAATATATTTAATTGACTTTAAGGGTGGTGTGGAATTTACAATTTATGCTGACAAAAAAATACCTCATATCAAAACGATTGCAATAGAATCTGAAAGAGAATTTGGATTGAGTGTTTTGGATGGTGTTGAAAGAGAATTGTTGCGTAGAGAAATGGAATTTAGTAAAACCGGAGTTCAAAATATTGAACAATATCATGAAAAGTTCCCTAATGTAAAAATGCCGAGGGTGTTATTAATCGTAGATGAGTTTCAGGAATTTTATGCTGAAGATGATAATATTAAACAAGCAGTTGACGATAAGTTTGACCGTATTGTTAGAAAAGGCAGAGCATTTGGAATAAACACTTTGTTTTCATCACAAACACTTTCAGGAAACTCAATTAAAAAAAGCACAAAAGAACTCATTGACATTCGTATCGCACTCATGTGTTCAGACCTTGATTCAAGCCAAATATTAGATGACAGAAATCCGGCAGCAAGAGATTTAACAAGACCGGGAGAAGGAATTTATAATTCAGAAAATGGCAAGGTGGAAGGAAACAGAAGGTTTCAGGCCTTCTTTATGGAAACTGCGGATTTGATTAAAACAATAGAATCGGTTGTCGCATTTGCCAATACCAATGGCAATGCTTACAAAAATTTTAAGCAAATTATTTTCAGGGGTTCTGAAAAAGCAAGATTGCAAAGACCCGAAGGACATCCTTTGGAAAATATAAAAGCAAGTTCAAATCCAAAATCACTTCGTCTTTGGCTTGGAGAACCAGTTGCAATAGCCGAAGATGTAACAGCCATAATGCGCAAACAAGGTGGTTCAAATCTTTTAGTTGCTGGTTATGATGAAAGCATTGGATTAAGAGTAATGTGTAGTTCAATTATTTCCATTGCAGCACAACAACAACTTAAATCTTGCAAGTTCTATTCATTCAATTTTTACAATATAGATTCTGAATTTGTAAATATTCCTGACGAATTATTCAAAAGCATTGAGCAAGATTGTGTTGCCGTAAATAGCAGGCAAGTGAAAGAAATCTTGCAATCCATTAAAGAAGAAATAGAAAACCGACTTTCGGGAAGTTCAGCGAACAAACCAAATATTTATCTCGCATTTTTTTCACTTCAAAGAGGTAGAGTTTTTAGGAAAGACGGTTATTCAATGAGTGATGAAGGGAATCTACTTGCTCATATTCTAAAGGAGGGGCCGGATGTTGGTGTCTATTCATTGGTTCAGGTTGATGCTATGGACAACTTTACAAAGAATTTAGATGATAATTTACTTAAGGAATTTTCACAAAGAATCGCTTCGCAAATGAATCCCGACAACTCAGTGAAATTAATCGGAAATCAAAAAGCAGCGAAATTGGGAAGCAATAGAGCATGGTATTATGACGACAACGAAAACACCATGATAAAATTCAAACCATACGAATTACCTGCTTTTACTTGGGTTGCACAATTACAAAAACCACAATCGACACTTTCGTAATATGGAAACCAAAATAATTTTTACACATAAAGATAATCAAGGCAATTTAAGGGGACAATCTGAAAAAGCATTTATTGAAAAAGATAAATTGCGATTGAAAGAAAAAAAGGAAACTTCAATGCCAGTTTACATCGGCGAACCTGATGTTCAAATAGACGATGTTCACATTAATCTTTCTAAAAATAGTGCTTCAAATATTCTAATAGCTTGTGAATCCGATAATTTAGGAGTTAGAATTATGAGTAGTTCCATTATTTCAATCATTGGACAATTACCTGACTCAAAGATTTATTCATTTAATTTCCTATCCTCAAATACTGAACTTACAAACTATGTTAATGAATTTAATTCAATTGCGAATGACAACATTATTGAAGTCAATGTAAGAGAAGTCCAAGCTCTTTTACAATCTATAAAAGAGGAGATTGAAAATAGAATTCTAAATGGAAAAACTAATAACCAAAACATTTTTGTTTCCATTATTTCATTTCAAACTGCTTATAGTTTCCGAAAACAGGATTATTTTGAAAATTCCGGTGAAGGAAAATTGTTGGAGTATATTCTAAAGGAAGGCTCATTCGTTGGGGTGTTTTGTTTGTTAATGGTAGATTCAATTCAAAGTTTTACAAAAAACTTAAGTAATAGTTTGCTTGATGAATTTTCTTTTAGAATTGTCGGACAAATAGATTCTCAAAGCTCTGCTTCCATTCTCTTTGGTCCGAATTATTTAGGGAGCAGGGATGCTAATGAGCTTGGAGAAAATAGGGCTCTATTCTTTGATTGTAAAAAGAATAAACTAATAAAGTTCATTCCATATGAACTACCCAATTTAAGTTGGGTTGGACAATTATTCAGAAATAATACACCACTTTCATAAACTAAAAATCAAATAATCATGTCAGATGTTCACGGAAATCCAGATGAGATGCGACAATTCGCTTATCATCTAAACAAATTAGCAATGGACTTTAGAGGGTTAAGAGATTCAACCAGAGCAAAAATGAATCATTTAAATCAATCGTGGAGAGATAATGAAAACACACAATTTGTTCAACAATTTGAGCAAGATGTTAAGCCTTTAGAAAAGTTAATTGACACTGCCGAAAAGTATAGTGCCTTTTTAAAAAAGAAAGCTTCCAAATTAGATGATTTTATTAATACAAAACTATAATAATTGAGTAATATAGCTTACATAAGAGATATAGCTTCATTAGAACAATTAAGAATTGCCATCGCAAGATTTTGCGAAGAAAGTGAAAATCAGTTGAATGCAATAGACTCTAAATTGCAAACAAGAATTGGCAATTTGAAATCGCTTGAATCACAATTTCAAAGAATAATAGAACATGCAAACGATGAATTAAGGTATGCAAATAATTCTTTGTCTTATTGCGAATCAAATACCTACGAGGATGATGAAGGGAATGCCACTTACCCTGACTGTGATTATGAAAGAGATAATGTATACGATTGCAAAAAACGGCTGGATGTTGCAGAACAAAATTATAGCGCTTTTAGACGAGAGATTAGAAATCTGGAAATTTCTATTGCAGAATATCAAAATCCTAAAATCAAATACAAGACACTAATACAGTTTGAAAAAGAAGCAGCAACTAACAGTTTGAAACAATTAATTAATGGGGCTGAAGATTATCTCTCTGTTTCATCTCCTCTGGAGAATGGATTTTCAAACGGTTTAGGATTTGCTGAAGCTATTGCTAAAATTGATCCTACAATGATTATTGCAACGACAGTTGGAGTTGCAGAAATAATTGTGATGAGTATGTTTTCATTTTTAGGTTTAGGAGGTAGTTTGTTCAGAGTTTCAAACAAGAGCAAAAAAGGTTTGGTTACGACAACATATTCAGAGAAAGGAACGGAACACATTTGTTCAGAATTGAAAATTGAAAAAAGAGAAACAGGTAATATCGGAAAAATTGTAAGTGTGAATATTCCATCTTCATTACAAAACGAGAAAATTGGAAAGCATCTTGTCAATAATTTGGAAGCCATTTGCAGGGCAAATGACTGCAAGGAAATTTCAGGTTGGGCAAATTCCTCTAATGTTGCGTTCTATCAAGGGTTGAATTACCAAACAAGAAATGAGATTAAAGAAACAGGGGCTGAAGTTTTTAAACCTTTAGAAAGTAATTTTTTCTGGTCGCAAAACAAAGCAAAAGCCGCATTTGAAAACTTAGACAATGCCGCCTTTATTAAGAGCAACAAATTAGGGAAGCAAGTAGTAAATCCTCTCAATGTTATTTCGCCAGACGAAATGAATGATGAGAAATTTTGGCAACAACATGGGGAAAATCAGAATAGATATTTTGACTTGATTGAAAAATATGATAAGTGTAATCAAGAGTTGCAAAATGGTAAGACCATAGACCAAATAAGAAAAGAGGATATGTGGGTGGCAAATGCTTATGATGTTTTTCATGGTTCAGAGCCAATTAGATTGTTAAAGTCAGGCGACTATTATCGCATTGACAGTAACGGCAGGCATCGTGTAGCAGCATCTCAAATGTATTACATGCATACAGGCAAGATAATTCCAATAATGGCAGTAGTATTTGAAAAAAAATAAATATGAGTTTTCAACACGATAAGTCACAATTAGAAAGTTCATTTGATGTTTTGAAACAACAAGCATCATCAAGCTCAGAAGACTGGTCCGACCCAGTCCAAAAAAGATTCTATGAACAATTTATTAACCCATTACCTAAATTATTTTTAGAATACATAAACGAGTTAAACAAATTAGACAAATCATTTGAGAAAGCAGAACAAAATATTAGTAGCCTACATGAATAGCAGCGCATTTGCAAGCACATTTTATTTTTTGCCAACGCAATTACCAACACAAAAAAATAAAAAGAGCTTGCAACCCAACGCACGGGGACACGGCAAACTTGACACTACAGATATTCATTGGAAAACAAAGCACGAACCGATAACAAAGGCTATATGCAATAAGGGTTTCAGTGGTAATTCAAGCATTCTGCCCCGCTTAAACTTCGGTGTAAATCGACAGGAAAGTAGTCCGCAATCCCTTAATGCATATAGCCTCAACCGTTATGTTGCATTGTTCGAATGACTCCCTGACCTAAAGTAGGGACTCTGATATTTGACAATTCTTTATCTTTACAAGAAATGCATCATGAACGAATCCGGTATTAGGATATTTCAAGCTGAAGACGGAAAGACCGAGAT
>CAISZK010000167.1 GCA_903889915.1 uncultured Bacteroidota bacterium | reverse complement strand
TTTTTATTCTTTTAGGGGCAAGCATATTAAGGTATTTTAAAGATCTCCATAAATCGACTCCTCTGGTTTGAATAAGAATGCATTTTTTCGTAATTAACTGCGGTAATACCAAAAGGAGTAATAATAGGGTGTTGAATACGACTCCAAAAAATATTTGAATTGGTGCAATATACAATTTCTTGACCCTGCCATGAAAATGATTCCGAATTAATGCTGTTTCCTTACGTTCGTCTAAGGAAAAACATTTTTTTATACTGCTGGTTCTCCATATTTCAAAAACTACTCCCTTTTCCTGATAACTATGTAACCAATCTATTACCTGAGTAATAAAGACATTGCTGTATTCCAATGCTGAAATATAAATGAATCGGGTTTTGAGGATTTTTGTCATGAACTTATCTTGTCTTGTTGATGATTTTTTCCACTCCCATAAACCAATTTCCTAAAATGCTCAATAATATTCAGACTCATATCATATGAACGATAACATATTATATACTATGGTAGCCATTATTTCCATGAGCCTTGTTTGTATAAAAAATGCTTAACTCATGAATGTATGGAAACCTTAATATTATCCTTCACGGTTTTTATTATTAAAGTTTATTTGGGTGTTCCACTTGACATCATTGGGGCTATTTCAATATTTATTCCTTTGGGACATTCAGATTTTATCAAAATAGTCAAAACGAAACTTTCTTCTTTTGTACCATATGCTTTCGACACAAATGATTTTTCTTTTTTTAACTGAATATTCTCATTTCCGGATATTGTTATCAATAAATTTTTGCCATCCAAGTTCAGCGTCTTAACTTCAGTTTTATTAATAGTAAAATCAATGCCTGCATCAAAATGAAAGAACCATTCGAACAAATGAATTCCTTCACCTGAGAATTCATCTTTAATTGTCCATTTGATACTCTGTTTGTCAAAACAAATTGTGCGCTGATGCATTACCGGCTTTTGTAAACGCATATATCCGGTATGCCTTGCAGACACTCTGTCAAAAGTTTCATTCGATGACCAATCCATCACTTCGGGAATCGCATTTCGTTCAAAATCCCAGAGAACTTCCCTGTGTAATGTATTCTGTGATTCCCCGTCAATTGTTACAGTGTTGTGCATTTTTGTACTTCGGAAAAGCATCCTTTGTGATGCATCTGCTGAATATACAAAACTACCGGGATCAACCAGGAATGATTTTCCAAGTGTAAATAACTCAAAGGAAAGGAGATCACTGTGTGTATGTGTTCCTGAAGGAAGTTCCGGATAGAGGCTCTTTCCGCTTATATTGAACAACAGGTAATTTTCATCTTTCCGTATGATGTAGAAACCGGAATCAGGAAGGGCAACAGAAGATAAGATTGTTTTGTTATCGGGAAGAGAATCAAATTTTCTTTTGGAGTCTGGGCCACCAAGGAGAATGCAGTATATGTTATAACCATTTCCGTGGGACTTAAAGTCAGCCCGGTCAAACAGAATGCTGCCCAGTGAGAGCAGATACCTGAAATCAACTATGCCTTCACAACCGAACTGCAGCAGCCTGCCATTATCCTGATCCCCGACTACAGGGGCATTACCATCTGGTTTGAGAATATACATAACGGTTTCAAACATTTTCTCCAGTCGGAACCAGATATCAGAGGGGATTTCGAACTCCTTTTTTTTCAGCAAAAGGATGGGTGTAAGTAGCAATTCCACGACGAGCCGGTGATAATTGGTCGAACGTTCATAGGACATTCCTGTTGGAAGGATCTGTGTCCGCATTTCCCTGAATATTTCCCTGGCTCCTTCATTCAACCATTTCTTTGGTTCGGGGAGATGTTCGAAAATTAGTCCGAGGTGTATTTGTCCTGAAAGGTCTGCCAGGTAATGGTTGTGGTTGTTAAATGCACTTTTTTCAGGATTACTGAAGATAAACCAGCCATGCTCATACAGACTGATTTTTATCCTGGTTATTGATTCATCCTGCAATGATACTGAACCTGAAAGCAACTTCAAGGTCCAGATCCAATTTACTGCCCTGATCGCAACATCCATTGTACAACCCCAATTGATGCTATGCATCAGAGGGTTTTCTTTAACCCAGTTTTCCATCTGGTCTATGCATAATCGGGCATATTTTTCATCTTTCGTGAGCCGGAAAGTAATTCCTAGTCGCAGCATGTGGTGACAGCGACTTAATTCACGAGGCACTTTTACATCCGAATCAGAATCGATCCCTTCCTGGGCATAATCTTTATAGAATGTTCCAGGTGGCCACCTGTGTCCTGTTTTAAAATCAGCATGCCAGTCAACCGGGTCAAGTTTTACATCTCCTGAACCGAGCAAATTATAGATACTCTGAAGTGAACGGTCGGCATCAGCCTGAATACAAATGGCTTCACCTGAATCCAGATGATCAGAAATACTGTCTGGCAGGAAGATATTATCTTCAATGCTCTTTAGGAATGAAGCATTGCTGAATCCCTGGCCAATTTTATTTGCCAGGCGGTTTCGCAGGAGGGTGCCAAAACAACGGAAATAGATAATCCTGAAACGAATGCCCAGGCTATACAGTAAATCTAAAAATGCCTCATACGATTCAAAGTGTTTCTTGATCTTAGGCATCACGGGAGAAAACTTGTTGGAGAAGATTATTATGCAGCATTAAAATGTTTTACTTCTTTTAATTGGGGATATTCTGAATAAAATAAATATGTTTACCACTTTCAGACCGAATAAAATCATTATCAGTATAAATAAAGCTTATGCTTAATTGATTGTTAACTGATGAAATCATTTTTGTTTTTATCTCTAATTCATCGTTAAAACTAAAATCATCAGTTACGCTAAGTTTGAATATTAGTTGCCCTTTAACATTTTGAATCATTTGTGTTTTCTTAATTCGTTTGAATGCTTCAAACTCTATATTGAAAGGAACAGGAAACATGGGAACCTTCCTGCCGTCATTCAAAATTAACACATTCTGTGTCCGGCCTTCAATTTTTTCTAAGAGAATAAATTGGCGGCCACAAGAACTACATTGCATACTGCCATATGTGGCTAAATCTCCGCTTTTATATCTAATAAATGGTGTTATAAAACTATTTAAAGATGTGCCAATTATTGAACCTACCTGTCCCTTCACTTCTATTGGCAAACCATGATCATCCAATAGTTCGACATAGCTGTATTGAGGAACAACATGTAAAGAAGCACTGTATTCACATTCACCGGCAAGCGCAGTACCTTCAGCTAACCCTAGGAAATTGTAAACGCGTGAATGGTAAAAGTTTTCAAACGGCTCTCTTTGAAAATCAAATATTGGTTCTTAACCACATAATATAGCAATAGGAGAAAAATTTAATGTATAATCAGAGTTGATAAGAAGTTGCGTAAAAGTATATAGACTGGATGGGTAAACATGAAGAAACTTTGGCTTAATCCGATTTAGCATGGCGACATATGTTCCGAGATTTTCGGGAGTAAGATAATAAGAAGAAAAAAACCACTGATTAGAAAATTTAACCCTTTGGAAAAGTTCATGGTTCTTCAAAACATCACCCCGTAATATAATTCTGCTATCACCTTCCTTGTAACCTACTCGTTTCCATTGCTGAGTCATAAAAGCATGTTCAATTATATCCATTTCATGCTCTTTGTAAAACATAAAAGGTTCACCTGTAGAGCCACCGGTTTTGTGTTCAATAAACGTTTTAATATTTTTGCAGTTGACAGGAGTATAATCATTAATCCGAAAGCGGACATCTTCTTTTGTCAAAATGGGTATTTTCCGAAAATCATCCCAATTCTTTATATCATTAGGATGGCAACTGATTTGTTTGAAAAGTTCAGTATAATAAGGGATGCTCTCATTGACATAATTAAGTAGAAATTTAATCTTATTCCACTGATAATTATCTAATTCCTCTTTGCTCCACCATTGCGACTGTTCAATAAAATTAAACCACTTTAAATAGGTAATCCTATCCTCTATGTTTCTATATTTTAGATATCTTAGAAATGGAAAATATCGGAGAATCTGCTCTGATTTCATCGCAAAACTATTTCGTTGTAAGGATATTCAGAGAAACTCTGAAGTTACACGAACCTTCTACTTTCTCATTTAGATACTGAGTTTCGCTTATGCTGGTGGATTTCGTAGTGAAGTATATAAAATTATTATATCGTTTGATTCCTTATCAGCTTTGCATTGAAAAAATATCAATAATTTTACTGACAATTCTTTCAGCTGCATGTCCATCCCACAATTCAGGTATTGATCCTTTCTTCCATTTGCCAGAGAAAAGTACCTCCATTACAGGTTTGATTGCTTTGGGATTCGTTCCGATCAATTCGTTAGTGCCAACTGTAATTGTTTCCGGACGTTCGGTATTGTCACGTAATGTAATGCAGGGAATCCCCATGACCGTGGTTTCTTCTGTGATACCGCCCGAATCAGTAATAACAGCTTTTGAATGTTCCACAAGGTAATTAAATTCCAGATATCCCAATGGCTCGACTAAATGGAGGCGCGGATGTGAAATACCAATGTGATTCAGGATTTTTAATGTACGTGGATGAACCGGGAAAATAATGGGCAATTCTTTTGTATTGACCATAATCTCATTAATCAATATTTTTAAACCATCTTCTTCATCCACATTAGCTGGACGATGAAGGGTGATTACAATGTATTCTTTCTCTTTTAATTTTATCTGGTTCCAGATGTCTGGTTGGGAAAATTTGAGTCTGTTTTTCAGCAAGGTGTCGATCATTGTGTTCCCCACAAAGAATATATTCTTCTCGTTGACCCCTATTTTTAATAGGTTTTCATTAGCAATATGAGATGTAGTAAAAAAATAGTTTGTTATGCTATCGGTTACCATCCGGTTTATCTCCTCGGGCATGGTCCAATCTCCGGAACGGATCCCCCCTTCGACATGTGCTACAGGTACGTGCATTTTCTGCGCAACAATTGCACAAGCCATCGTTGATGTTACATCACCGACAACGACACACAGATCTGATTTTTGACTTGCCAGAACTTTCTCATAGCCAATCATTATTGCTGCAGTCTGCTCTGCTTGTGTTCCTCCTCCTGCTGATAAATTAATTTCCGGATCGGGTATGTCTAATTGTTCAAAGAAAACACTACTCATATTGTTATCATAGTGTTGTCCGGTATGGATTAGCCTGTAATGAAAGCCTTTGTGTAAACGCAGCGCGTGTATGATCGGAGCAATCTTCATAAAATTTGGTCTGGCTCCGGCGATCAGGTCTATAATTGTTGGTTTTGCCATGTTTTATTGTCTATTTCTTTTTCCTTGCTGAGATAAAAGACCTGGTTTCAAGGATATTATGAGATTTATTGAGTTTGACAATTGGTTATGTGTATGTGAAAAAAGAAATTCATTTATATCTCCATTATCAGGAGTTTTGATCAAAATTATAGTAATTTATTGGCAGGTGTTGTAGTAGAAATTTATGTTTGCCTGCACTTGTTCGCTCCAGTTCATCATGAAAAGAGACCGAAAACAGAATTGTATTTTCTGATGCGGATGTTAATTGTTGTATAAGGATTTGGACATCCTCAGCATTGAAATTAGTACCTTTAATAAGTTTAACGTTAACTTCCCCAGGGTGCCACTGTTCTAATTGCATTTTTTCCACTTTATTGAAAGCCTGCAAATGTTGGCCAAATACTAATGCGGTTAAAGGAATAATCCTGCCATCACGCGAAACAATCATATGCTGTACACGGCCCTCCACCTGACTGAATCGTTGGAAATGCCTGCCGCATTTACACGGTCCTTTTGCATATTGAGCCATATCACCACTAAGATAACGGATTAATGGAAAAGAGTATTTGTGCAAATTTGATCCTACAATATGGCCGGTTATTCCTGGTTCAGTTATGATTTTGCCTGCATCATCAACCAATTCAATATAGCTGTGCTGCGGAAAAATATGTAAATCGTTTGAATATTCGCATTCCCCAGCATGTATCGTTTGTTCTGCCAGAGCAAGTGAATTAAAGCAACGACACCCAAATACTTCGGAAAACAATTTCCGCTGGTGATCAAAAAGTTTTTCGGAACCGCATAAAATAGCTTTCGGGATAAAATGCAGTTTTAGATTGTTTTCAATGATTAAATTGGCAAACACCCAGAGTGAAGAAGGATAGACATGAAGGAATTTAGGCTTTATGTTATTTAACTTATTTACCATCTGAGTAATGAATTCCTTTGAGAGGTGGTATGACGAAAAAATCCAGGAATTGTATGTTGGATCATATTTCCAAAGCTTATTTTTTTCAATTACTTCACCCCGAAGAATAACCCTGATGTCTTTAGGTTCGAAACCAACTCTGGCCCATTGGCTGTTTGTAAATGCCTTTTCAATAGTGTCATCAATATTGGTTTTGTATATAATTAATGGCATGCCTGTTGAACCACCCGTGTTGTATTTAATTAATTTGCTTCTGTTTATTCCGATAGGCAGTAATTCCTCTGTGTGCTTTCCAAGTATATCCTTCGTCAGAAAAGGGATTTTTTGGAAATCATCTTCTGTCATAATATCATCAGGAATAATACCCATATTTCTGAATACCCTCTGATAATATGGAATATTTTGATTGCAGAACGCTAACATTTCTTTCATTTTCTTCCATTGATATTCTTTTAATTGTTTTTCATCCCACCATTGAGAAGTATTAATAAAACCATACCAGTTGTAATATTCTTTTGGAAGCGGAAAAAGTCCAGGGAAAATGCGGTATAAGGAATTTCTTGCCTGTTTCATAACAGGAAATTTCATTAACCTTCTTTTTATTGTGTTATATGCCATCTTAAATCAATAGTACATTTAAGGTTCCAATAGCACTAGCGTTTCGTTATAGTTCTAACAATATCAATTGATTACAATTTTGTTCTTTGACATCTTGATTATTTTCGTTTTGAAAAAGATTTTTTATTGGTGTCCGATCAAATGCTGAAAGGCTTATCAATTGAAGTATTTCATACAATGATTGCTTTATTTTTAGCTGCTTTTTTGCAATAACTACGAGCACATAAGTTGATATGGCAATCCAAACCTGCGTCCTTACTGCGTTTTCACTCTGCCCCCAAAATGTTTGAATTTTTAGATGTTGTTTTATCCATTTAAAAAACAACTCGATTCCCCAGCGATTCTTATATAAGGCTGCAATTGTAAGGGCGGATAATTTGAAATTATTTGTAAGAAAAACAAATGTGTTCGCAGTTTCTGCATCATAATATCGGATTCTTCTTAAACATTCTGGATACTTTTTATTAGTGATAGGGTCAGTAAGGATAATAGTTTGGTCGCATAAAACGCCTTTTGTTTTATCTGTTAAGACTCGCTCAATAACCTTGTATTTCATATTTTTCTTAGCTCTGACTACAAAGTTTGTTCTTTCTCGTGCAAGGCGCCACAATCGTGTAAAATCGATGTATCCTTTATCCATCACCAGGTAACTTCCAGCAGGAAGTGAAAAATAGTCCAGCGTATTAACCTCGTGAACGGATCCATCGGTGATAAAGATATACTCTGGTATCGCAGTTTTCAAATCAAGGATTGTATGGAGTTTAATTGCTGCTTTGGTTGAGCGAAATTTAGCCCACCAGAAGACATCCAGACAAAGATCAATGGTTGTGGCATCCAGAGCATAAACATTTCCTTTGAGTTTTAAATCAAGCAGGTTGTCATCCTTGCATAACTCACGTGCCTGTTCGATAAGTTTGAGCGCAAAATCACGAAAGATACGCCAGTCACGTTTTTCATTTGCCTTTGACAATGTAGATTTACTAAACGGTCTGCCAATGCCAAGATGATAAAGTTTATCCTTCTGGAGTTTTAAACAAAGAGCAGTGTCAGAAAGGCTTTCCCTATGAGTAAGTTGACCAAATGCCATACAGAGAAATTGCTTCCAACAAGTGAGTCCCTTATTATTGTAATCGCCATTGTACCTTTTAACACAACACTTGAAAACATGAAAGGAGGCAAACTCCATCAATTGTGCAAAAACCATCTTTCCCTTGTTCATCCTGAGTTTTTTGAACAAAGGACGGCAAAACCAATTTCAAATCGTTGCTTAATAAAAAACCCAGCAAACGAAGATATATCAAGACTTTCAAAGAACTTCTAACAATTTATACGAAACGGTAGTG
>CAISZK010000166.1 GCA_903889915.1 uncultured Bacteroidota bacterium | reverse complement strand
TTCAGGCGAAGTGTTGTCAGTTGCAGCCTGCATGATAAGGATTCTGTCGCCGTCTTTCAGTGAAGAAAGTTTAGGAGTGTCCTCAATATATTTTTTGAAATCACCTTTGTTTCTTGCCATGACAATGCCATAAGTAGTGATGTGCATTTCCTTTGGCAAAATGTTTTCAGCCTGTTTGAAAGAACTTGTTGGTAGTATTGTAAGTTTAGGTTGCGGTAAAAGATTTGGCAGCCGCATTGGCAGATCCTTTTGCCTTATGAAGAGTGCAAGGCAGGATTTATCAACAAGGTCGCGCGTGATCTCAATTTGCGAATTTGTCAGTTGACCATCGCGTGCATTTATTTTATCAGGCACAGCCAACAGAACAAGTTCATTTCTGGCAATAATATCTCCGAGTATTGACTTGGTCACATAAGCAGATACCGGGATCATTTCTTTGAAAGCAATGGCTAATTCAGATTGGTTAGTGTTTTCGGTGCAACTGAACTCAAGCATTTTTGTCTGATAAGCCAGTTCAACCTGTCCCCTTGTGATTGCAGCCAGTTCATGAATGTCGGATTTGTTGTGAACAACAATGAACGGAATGGAATATTCCTGGAAATGGCGAACAAGTTTTTTTTCAGGTTCAGCAAACAAATTTCCTGTTATGATCAGTACAGCAAAATCAATAATTTTAAGAACCCCCAGCGTCATCAGCACACGTTTCTCACCTGCATCACCATAGTCATCAATACCTGATGAGTCAACAAGTATCACATCGCCGACAGGGGCAATGGTTGCTGAGAATTTTGATGGCTCTTTTGTGCTGCCGGAAATCGAGGAAACTTCTGCAGCTTCACGACCGGCAAGAATATTAATGAGAGAACTTTTGCCACAGTTCTTTCTTCCAAAAAAACCAATGCAAGGCTTGGAATCAGTTGCAACCGGTTTCTTCAATGGATCGAATGATATGAGTAATTGTTCTGTCATAAAAAGATTCTTCAAATTTACAAAGTTTTTACTTATTTCATAATAAAATCGCAGCAGATAACTAATTTTGCAAAAAATCTGATTTACTATGAAATTTTCAAAAACAATAATTTACTTCTTTTTCTCATTATTTCTTCTGTCATCTTCATTTGCACAGCAGAGATACACATTCACTACGGATAAAGAACTTAAGGCAACTTCAATAAAAAATCAGGGCAATACAGGCACCTGTTGGAGCTTTGGCATCTGTTCAATGCTTGAATCGGAAATGTTGCGTAAAGGCCTTGAAGAATCTGACTTCTCAGAGATGTATGTGGTGAGATGCGCTTTTGTTGAAAAGGCGAAGCTATATGTCCGCATGCATGGAAAATGTAATTTTGGTCAGGGTGGAGAAGCTCATGATGTGATCAACTTGATGAAGATTTATGGGATGGTTCCCAAGTCGGTTTATGCAGGAAAAAAGGAGGCAGAAAGATCTTACGACCATACCCAGATTGAAATAGATTTGAGGTCTTATCTGGATACTCTTATTGCAAAGAACCCTGATAAAATGCCTGCTGATTGGATAAAAGATTATGAAAAAATTCTTGATAAAAAATTTGGGAAAGTTCCGGAATCATTTAAATACGAGAAAAAATCCTACACTCCTATGACCTACATGAAAGACGTTATCGGAGTGAATCCTGATGATTATATTGAGTTCACTTCATTCACGCATCATCCTTTTTATACAAAGTTTTTCCTTGAAATTCCTGACAATTGGGCATGCAATCAGTATAACAATATCCCAATTGGCGAACTGGTACAGATAATTGATTCAAGCATTGCAAAAGGCTACACTGTAGGATGGGGTGGCGATGAGAGTGAGAAAGAATTTTCAGCACACAGTTCATTGGCAATAGTGCCTGCAAAGGAATGGAATCACAAGTCGCAGGCTGAAAAAGACAGCACACTTTTAGTGCCTGAAAAAGAAGCAAAAGTTTCACAGGAAATGCGGCAGATTGCTTTTGATAATTACAGTACAACAGACGATCATTTTATGCACATCACAGGAATTGCTCATGATCAGAATGGAAATAAATATTACATCACCAAGAACTCCTGGGGAATTCGGGGCAAGAAGGAAGGCTATGTTTATCTTTCTGAAGAATACGTGAGATTGAAAACAATCTCGATCATGGTGAATAAAAATGTAGTTCCTTCAAAGACACTTGAAGCTTGTGGCCTTAAATAAAGCACCACATTCCAAGCCCCAAATTTCAAGCTTCAAGGTGGTGCCTTGGAATTTGGAATTTGGAACTTGGAATTTCTTTAATGATTCTTTAGCTTTTCAGAAATAAGAACTCCTCCCTGCGCCATATTTTCATAAGGGTTTTCCTTTATAAAAACAACATAAGCATCTTTTGGAATGTTCATGATATCGCTTGCCAGTTGAGAGATCTCTCTGGCAAGTTTTTCTTTTTTCTCTAATGACAATACAGGTCCTTCAATTGTGATTACAGGCATAATATTTCTCCTTTAAATGATTTGTGATTATTGAATTTTCAACAAAGTTAGAGAAATTAAACGAAGAAGATGTTAAGGTTTATTCCTTTTTCAAACAGGAATACATTTACTAAAGATTCAAAGCTTCTCTGAGAAGTTTATATCCACTGTTACTGACTTTCAAACGTTCATTATTTTTCAAAACTGCTACATAATTTTCTTTGTCATAATAGTCCAATCGTTGAATACTGCTGACATTTGCAATGTAGGAACGGTGAATGCGAATAAAATTTTTAGGGTCAAGATGTGTTTCAAAATACTTCATGGTTTTCTCCTTCAGAAAACTTCCTTCCTTTGTATGTATCTTTACATAATCACCATCGGCTTCGAGATAAATTATTTCATCAGATGGTATGACATGTATTTTTGTTCCGCTACGCACGGCAATGCGGTCAATGATCTCGGGCTTTTCATCAATAGCTCTGAGCACTGATCTGATTTTGTTGTCATCTTTCGAATTACTGTTTATTCTTTCTTTTGCTTTATTCACGGCATTGGAAAACCTTTCACGCGAAAATGGTTTCAAAAGATAATCTGTTGCATTTGCCTCAAATGCTTTGATGGCATACTGATCAAAGGCAGTTGTGAAAATAATGACAGGCTTGTGTTCTGCCAGTTCGAGAACTTCAAAACCTGTAAGTTTTGGCATTTGAATATCGAGGAAGACCAGGTCAGGCTTAAGTTCATTTATTGCTTTCAATCCGCTGAAACCATCAGAGAATTCAGCAACAAGCTCCAGGTCATCAAAAGCAGTCAGATAATTTTTTAATAAAACTCTTGCTGCTTCTTCATCTTCTATGATGATAGTTTTGATTTTCATTTTAAATGTTTTGTTCAAAGTTTATAGTTCAAAGTTCAAGGTAAAGCATTTCAATATTTTTTCTTGCCGCTAAGACTGAAAGACTCAAAGTTTCTCTAAGAAATTACAATCTTTTTCAATGTTTCGTGTATCTTCATGCCTTGGTGCCTTTGCGGCAATTTTATGTTCAATGTTTCTTTTAAAGTTCTTTTATAGGTATCGCCAGTTCTGCTATAAAAACCGATCCTTCTATTGTTGTTTTTAATAGTTCCGAACTGCCATAGATCAGGTGCAGCCTGTCCTTGATATTTTTCAATCCAATACCTGCACCTTTTCTTGATCTTGCTGTCGGATCGAAATTGTTTCTGATAATAATTTGAAGGAAATTTCCATTCATTTTGCATGAAGTAGTAATAGTGATTGGTTCCGTACTTTCATACACTCCATGTTTCACCGCATTTTCATAGAGAGGCTGTAAAATCATTGAAGGAAGTTCGTGATTCAGGCAGGCTTCATCCACATCATATTCTTTAATGAGTTTTGAACCAAAACGTATCTGCTCAATGTCTAAATAGCGTTTGATGTTCTCAAGTTCCACCTGTAGAGTTGTGGTATTATTTTCAGGTTGCCTGATAGAAAATCTGAGAAAATCGGAAAGCTTGATGATCATTTCCTGCGCTTTTTCAGGATTGGTAATGGTTAACGAACTTATCGAATTCAGTGAATTGAAAAGGAAATGAGGATTTATTTGTGATCGCAGACTATCCAGTTCAACTTGTTTTACAATATCATTGAGTTTTGCTTCTCTCACGGCTTGTTCCTGCTGGTTATTGTAGTAAATGATCATGTAATAGATCAGAACAATTATTGAATAAAAAAAGACACCGCTAACTATTCTCCAGGCAATGCTGCTGTCAAAGAATTTAAGATAGGCAGGTTCGTTTATAATTGATTTGAGAATTGCGCTGCATCCGGCGATCCAAATAACGAGGATGATCGAAGCTGATGAAAAATGATTGATGAATTGGTTGATGGCGGTCTTTTTATCCGGTTTTGAATAAGCCACGATATACCAGATAGCCAGTCCCAGCAATGCAAAAGAAATATTGAAGAATAGTCCGTCTATGATAGCCGATTCAATGGTGATCAAATAGAGGCTTTGCAAAATAAAAACATGGATAGCGGAAACCACTATCCATATTGAAATGTAAATAAGAATTAATTTTCGGTTGCTCAGAAAAGGATGATCCATCGAATAAGTTCAAAGTTTAAGGTTCAAGGTTCAAGGTTCAAAGTTGCGGTTTTTTACCAATTACCATTATGACCAATGACTAATGACTATTGACTATTGACTATTGACTAATAACTTTTAATATCCCCACCCCCGAATATAGCAGACCCTTTAATGATCAGTTCGCGGTCAGATTGAATTCCTGCATTTCTAACGATGGTACGTTTGTCATTGAACCCGCCTAAAATTGAAGTCACTTGTATTGTCACTTTCCAGTCGGTTGGAACAATAATGCTTATTCCTCCAAAGATACAATCCACTTCAAGAATATTTGTACCTGCAGCCAATGTGGCTTGCGTTAGATCAAGTTCACAACCTCCAAAGATATTAGAGATCTTGCCGCCCTTGAATTCTGTGGGAGGGACCTTATGTTTTCCACCTCCAAAAATATTATTCAGAACAATAAACCCTGCATCATTCTTCAGTTCGCTCGTGTTTTCAAAATGATGGTGATGATGATGTTCTTTGATGTATTTGTGAAAAATAGTTCTGCGTGCAATAATCAGAACTCCTATTAATACTAATAATCCAGGCCAGAAATCGAGTTCAAAATTATCAGGAAGAAAAAACAATCGTGGCAGCAAAAAGAATCCTCCTATCAGCATGAGTATAATCCCTGAAAAATTATGATTTTCTTTGAAAAGATTTAATATCCCAATTGCTATCAGAAGCATGGGCCACGAAAAGATGATATGCTTGTAAGCATGATCAATTAAACCGGTGTTGAATCCAAGCAGAAGTACTCCGCTTGCGATGAGCATTAGCCCGAAAATGATTTTTCTCATACGTCTTTGTTTACTGCAAAAATAAGGTGTTGTTTCCATTGTTTTGTAATTTAGCGTAAATTTATTTTTTTAATTGTGCAGCAAAAGTATATAGCTACGCAGTTGTGGGGAATAGCAAATCTTTGTCCTGAGTGTGTTACCCGATGAGTTGGGGAAAAGAGAGGTTGAAGGAAGAACCAAGTCTCAAGTTCCAAATTCCAAATTCCAAGGGGGGGCATTTGGGAAACTTGAGTTGGGAAAAATAAAGGCTTTAAGAAGTATGCTTTTATCTCATGCTAATGATGGATTCTTTTGATGATAATGCTTATTGAACATTGCCCTTCTTTCTTCTCCCTGTCCGGAATTGGCATTCTCTTCGGCACTTGTTGCAATCATAAATGTCAAAGCCACGCTCATTTTTTAAGGAGGAAAATTTTCTGCACAATTTTTGGATCACTGTTGTGCCATCCAAAGCCTGCGGCGGACAAACATCCAGGCATATTCTACAATTGGGAGGGCAATCAAAGCCAGTAACCATGGGGTCTTCCTGAAGTTTGGCATTTGTCAGAATGGCGCCTATATAAACCATGTTTCCCAGGTCTTCATTGATGAGCAGTGTGTTTCTTCCCAATATTCCAAGCCCTGCAAGATAAGCGGAATGACGCAAAGAAATTATACCCTGTCCATGCTTGTTTTCTTCGTCCCACGATAAATAGGGAACATCAGCAGGAATGAGAATTCCATGTTGATTATGCTTTTGTAAAAATCTGCAAAGTTCCATTCCTATCCTGTCGAGTTCGGCATACATTAAATACGCTGCATGCGAGTAGGGGACAGGGTTTGAAGCCAGAATATTTTCAGTTGGCATTTGTTTCAGAAACACAATTACCGACTGACTTTCCTTGTAAATATCTGTAGGGTGAAAACCTTTTGGAGCTTCTGTATATCGTGCAATGCCTGCAATTCCGCACTTCTCTGCGCCTGTTCTTAAAGCAAATTCTTTAATTTCATTTGATGTCATAAACTGTTTCTGAATTGAATGATGGGTATTAAAATCACTTTAAAATTATTTTCGTTCAAAATTGTCTTCATCAACATTGATCCTGTCACCGTGCGATTTTGGCTGC
>CAISZK010000165.1 GCA_903889915.1 uncultured Bacteroidota bacterium | reverse complement strand
CAATAATAAATCGAATAGCATTAAGCTTAGTTGCACATGAGAAAACAAAAAAACGTAGTGTTAAAGGAAAACGTCTGGATGCCGGATGGGACAATAACTATCTCCTGAAAATCCTAAAAAATTAGATGCGTTTGCCCTGTTTTAAAAGTACCATCGTTACCATAAAAATTTTGTTACTTTGTAAAATGAAAATAGCCCTTGCACAGCTTAATTATCACATTGGCAATTTTGAAAGCAACATTGCCAAAATAGTTGAAAGTATTCAACAGGCGAAGTTGCAAAAAGCAGACCTGATCGTGTTTGCTGAACTTGCCATCAGCGGATATCCACCACGTGATTTTCTGGAGTTTGATCATTTCATTCTGAAGTGCATTGATTCCATTCACGAGATCGCAAAAGAATGCACTGATATTGCAGCTATCATAGGTTCGCCAGGCTTTAACTCCGGCATCAGCGGCAAAAGACTTCATAACTCTGCTTATTTTTTAAGCAATGGAAAAGTCAGTCATGTCAGACATAAGACTTTGCTTCCTAACTATGACGTCTTTGATGAATACAGGTATTTTGAGCCAAACCGTTGTTGTGAAGTTGTGGTGTATAAAGACCTGCGCATTGCGCTCACTATTTGTGAAGACCTGTGGAACATTTCTGATGATCCAATGTATGTGTTGAATCCAATGGTTGATCTGAGTAATCAAAAACCAAACATCATAATCAATATTGCAGCGTCGCCCTTTCATTACAGACAGGCTGAAATACGGAATAAAATTTTGACCGAAAATGCAAAACGTTACAACATTCCTTTGTTGTATGTAAATCATGTGGGCGCTCAAACTGAACTGATATTTGATGGTGGCTCTGTAGCCCTGGATAATAAAGGCAATACTGTTGGAGAACTCAATTATTTTGATGAAGATTTGAAATGCTTTGAATTCAATTCAGCGAATTCAGAATTGACGGGATGCGATAGTAAATCACAAATCACAAATCAGAAATCACAAATCGAATTGATACACGATGCACTTGTGTTGGGTATCAAAAATTATTTTCAAAAACTTGGATTCACTAAAGCAATACTAGGTTTATCAGGTGGAATAGATTCTGCTGTAACCTGTGTGCTGGCAGCTGAGGCATTGGGAAAAGATAATGTGATGGCTGTTTTGCTTCCTTCAAGGTTTTCATCAGATCATTCAATAAAAGATGCAGAAGACCTTGCAATGAATATAGGTGTGGCACATGAAATAGTCCACATCGAAGAGGCTTTCCATTCTTTTGAAGTGACGCTTAAACCTTCATTCAAAGGCCGCCCGTTCGATCTTGCTGAAGAGAACATTCAGGCAAGGGTGCGTGCTGTAATACTCATGGCTCTCTCAAATAAATTCGGCTATATACTTTTGAACACCTCAAATAAAAGTGAAGCTGCTGTTGGCTATGGGACACTCTATGGTGATATGTGTGGTGGCATCTCTGTGCTCGGAGATGTTTACAAAACCAAGGTGTATGAACTTGCAAATTTTATTAATCGCAACAAAGAGATCATTCCGCAAAACTCAATAACAAAGCCTCCATCAGCAGAACTCAGACCTGATCAAAAAGACCAGGACTCATTGCCGGATTATGATACGCTTGATAAAATTCTTTACCAGTACATAGAAATGACACTTGGTCCTGATGAGATCATTGCACAGGGTTTTGATGAAGCCACAGTAACTAAAGTTTTAAAGATGGTGAATGCAAGCGAATGGAAGCGATATCAGACACCACCCATCCTGCGCATTTCATCCAAAGCATTTGGCATGGGACGAAGGATGCCTATTGCGGCAAAATACCTTCTGTGAAAAAGACCCAAGTCTCAAATTCCAAATTCCAAACTGACGGATGACTTTTGACGAATGACTATTGACCAATGACTATTCTCTTTGAATAAACCTTATCCTTTGTTTTAACATTCATCATGTAAATGCCCTTTGCAAGTGTTGACAGGTTCAGTTTGCTGACTGTGTTTTTTACATTATCGAGTTTTTCTGAAAAAACTTTTTGGCCTGTTTCATTATACAGATCAAGGTAAATTGTCTGATCGCTATTAAGATCAAAACTGACATTGCAATCTCCATTGACCGGATTGGGGAAGACATTAATATTCCCTGCTTCCTGATTGCTTTCCGTGACTCCTACGGGCATATAAGAGATCTGAAGATCATCCAGGAACAAAGTGCTTCCCAGTCCATGATATAAACCACTTTTATTGCCTGAAGCAAAAGTAACATTCACAGTATCGGTCACAGGTGTGCCATTGTAGGTAAACGGAATTTCAAAATACGTGTAAGTATTAATGGGAGGAAGTTTTATAGAACTGACTGCAAGTGTAACAGTACTGTCAGTTGCGGGATTATAATAATAATCAAAACAGACAGCAATTGCAGTATCAAGACCAACAGGAATGTATTTGTAATAACCTGAAATTATACTTGGGTTTTGTGGAACAGGCATTCCTCCTTGCGGACCATTACTTCCAAATATTCCATTTGTAAGATAACCCATTGTATCACCAATGGTCAAAGGAACACTTTTCAGTTTCATGGCATAGGTTCCGTCATAATGGTCAGTTGTTCTTGTTGCTGATGTGTCGCCAGGATAGCAGGCAAAATTAAACGAAAACCAATTGTCGGGACTCAGCGTTGACAAGGTGTTCCAGTTTTCAAAACCTCCATTTGGGAATGGTGTCACTGAATTTGTAAAACTGATGTCATCAATATAAAGAGTGCTGCCCGGTATTTTAGCCCCGTCTAATCTTGAAGAGGAGATGAGCACTGCCATTGTATCAGTATTGACAAGTGAAAGCCATGTGACCTTTGTTTTAAATTGGGTGAAACTTCCAAGAGAACCGGTAAAGGAAAAAGCACCAAAACCAACAGTCGCACCACTGTTTTTTAAAAAGATAATCACATTGGCAGTGTCGTTTGTCATGACATCATATTTTGCCCAAAGTTTTATTGAATCGGGGTGAATGGCCATTGCAATTCCGCCATTGAGAGTATGATTTCCGGGAGTGCCAATGAACATCACTCCTGAAATAGTATCTGTTCCGACTGCGATGGTATGAACCTCTGCTGAATAATTGCCTCCATGATGGTCGGTGCTTTTAATAACAGTCGTGCTTCCGTTCAGCATGAAAACATTCATGTTATTTGTGGAGTAGGGGATAGGGTCTTCATAAAGGATCTGCTGTGTCCAGTTTTCAAAACTACCGTTGGTGATTGACTGTGATGAAACTTTTGCTATCATCAATACTGAGAGCAATAATGAGAGTAAAATTTTTGTTTTCATAATGGCTGTTTTTGATTTAGATACAAAATTAAGAAAATATGATGGAGTAGGATGAATTATTTGTTATTAGAAATTTGAAATTTGAAATTTGAAATTTGAAATTGGAAATTGGAAATTGGAAATTGGAAGTTGGAAATTTAAATCAGTTTACAGGACTTTCCTTAGGAAAATAAATCTTTAGCTTGACGTGTATGCAGGCAATCCTTAGGAACTCTTTAAAATAAAAAAGGAAGCAATTGCTTCCTTTTTTATTAATGATAACGGATATCGAAGAAAGGCCTTATACCTTATACCCCTATATCTGCACCATGCATTAATTCACAAACTGCATAGCATAATATTTAGCTGTCAGCTTCTCGCCGGTAGCTTTTTCAATCATGTCATTCCAGCTGTATCTTGTACCCGGTTTAAAAACTTTATCCATCAGATACACGCCGATTTCTTTTTTGTTGGCATAGCTTTGATTTGCGTAGTCAGTGGATTTCAGAACATTTTTAGTCATGTAGTAATGCAATTGCGAAGCAAGCATTTCACCCAGCAAATAGTTATGATAGTAGCAAGGTGAGCTTACAAGATGTATTTTCGATGCCCAGTCAGGTGCATTTCTGCCTTCCGGTTTTTTCAGTAACTGATATTTTTCAACGAGTGTCCACCACAGTTTATTCAAATCCTGATCAGGGTTTTCATACATGCTCTTTTCGAACCTGTACATTACCTGTGACCAGCGGCTGAAAACGATCATTTGCAGACGCAGGTTTTTATTTACTTTTTCTTCAATATCTTTCTTTTCTTTGTCGCTGATGCCAATAACATCCTTCATCCATTGAGGGTTTGTGGAGAAACGTCCAAACAATTCGGCGATGGCTTCGGTAGTGAATGTATGTGCCGGGTCTCTCAGCATGAAAGGAAGATCTTTGTCAATGTATTTGAAATAGACTGAATGACCAAACTCATGAAGCAAAGTTCCCATCCAGTTTTCAGTAGGAACAACATTTGCCATTACGCGGATGTCGCCAAATTTGTCCATATCGCCACACTGTGCGTGCTGATATTTTCCGGGACGACTGTAGAGATCGCTTTTCTTTGCCATTTCAGTGATGTCCATGCCCAGTCCTTTGTAATAATCTTCAGTGATTTTTACAAGGTCTTTTCCTGCGTAATATTTGTCAAGATCTATTTCGTAAATCTTCGGAGCTTCCTGGAAGAATCTGTTTTGATAGTGCCACGGCATCAGGTCTTCTTTTTTTACATTAAAGCGTTTTGCAAAATAATCATCAACTTCACCTTTAAGTTTTGCGAAGCCATCTTTTGTAAGACTGTCAAGCTGATCATAAACTTTTTCAATTTCTTTAGGATCCTGTTCACTTAATTTCAGGCTCATTTCATGATAATTGCTAAACCCAAGATCTTTGGCAACTTCATTTCTCATTTTCACAAGTTTCACAATGCTGTCGGCAACCATCTTTCCTGAAAGTTTACTGGCAAGCCATGTTTTTTCAAGCAGTTTATTGTCGGTTGAATGAAGCAGTATCGAGTCAACTTTGTTATCCGATAGAGAATCTTTGTCAACCACCGCCCTGAAAACATTGAATTTATTGGTTATCCTGCTTTGGAGTTCGATGATCTTTTTCATTTTTAAAGTATCCATCTGCCCGCCAAGAAAATCATTGTATAAAATAACAAGCTCTCTTTTCTTTAATGAATCAGTGATTGCGCCCGATTCTTTGATTCTTTTAATAGTTTCAAAGTCGGCTTTGTTGGCAAACATCAGGCTTTCCTTATACTGAAGAGCCGCTGATTTTTTTGAATCTGCCGGATCACCGCTAAGGTCAGCTTGCCATGAGGCAAGTGAAGCTTCTTTGTAAAGAGGAATAAACTTCGCCTCAAATTTTGTCATAAACTCATCAAATTCTTTCATTGTCTTTGCATTTTTGTTAGAAGAACCACAACCATTGAACATGAAGCCTGCAGTTACTATTGCTGCGATCATGATCAAAAAACTTACTGATAATTTTCTTTTCATATTTCTTGAGTTTTAAATTAATAATTTGGTTTGCAAAGATAGGATAAAATTTTTTTTGAAATTTGGCTTAGTGAAACTTTCAAAATAACTTCCCCATATTATTGCATCGAAGTACGAATTCTTTACGAATACGAATTACGAAAGCGTTGAGTGATTCGTACTTCGTAAGTTCGTAGTTTTTGTTCGTAGTTCGATGAAATAATGTCTTTGCTTAATTTATTTTAAACTTTTTACTTAAAATTAAAAGAAGAATTAAAACAAAACTTTTGATGAAAAAATAATGGTTATCATTCCCAAATAACTCCAAAGCTTCCCGTAAACACTGTTTCATTCAAATCCCTGCGTTTTCTTTCAGCCATCGCTCTTTCTTTTTCATCTTCATCAAGCATATCGGGATTGCCAGGATAACCAATGGCAATTGCAGAAGCCACTGTAAACTCATCAGGAATATTGAAACTCTCACGCATCATGTCTGCATGAAAGCCTGCCATCTGATGTACAAACAATCCTTCGTGCGTTGCCTGGAAAGTCAGGTGGGCTGCCGACTGTCCGGTGTCGTAAAGAAAATGGAAATTCTCACGATTGCTCGCTATAAAATTTTTCCTCGCCATACTGATGACCAGCAAGGGAGCAAGTCCGGCCCATTTTTTATTTCCTTCAGTGAGTCCGTTAAAGATTTTTTCAAAAGTAGCGCTGCCTTTTTCGCCGGCGATAAATCGCCAGGGTTGTTCGTTCGAGCACGAAGGCGACCATTGTGCAGCTTCGAAAATTCGCTGCAACTTTTCTTTCTCAATTTTTTTTTCACTGAAGAATCGAGGACTCCAGCGGCTTTCGAGCAGCGGGTGAATTCCGTATTTTGTTTTTGCTGGTTTGTTCATTGCTGTACTTTTTATCCTGAAATATTTTCAGGGATTAATGTTTAGTGTTGGTCAGTTTCTTTATCATCGGGACAAAACTGTAATGATAAAATTACTAAGAATTTTAATATGGTGAGGAAAATGTTTGATAAATATTGACCTCCATGTCCATCCAATTAAAGTATTGAGCAATTTTTTTGAACAAGGACAGTGCAGAAATTGCTACAGTGCCGCATCATTACCTGAAATGTTCAGTATTATTTTATGCAGAAGAAATGGGATTGTCAGAGGTTTATTTTATTTTAAAAATTGTGGCCGGATTACAATTTCTGATAGTAAAACGGAACGAATTCATTAAGTCCGTTCCTGCATGCAATAACTCAGAAATGAAATAACATTTACTTGCTTAAAAATGTTCTTATCAGTTCAAATGTTTTTGCCGGTTCCTCGATGTAGGGATTGTGCCCGCTTTTTTCAAACATTACGAACTTCGCCTGCGGGCAATATTTTTTGTATTTCACCGCCATCCATGGCACTGCTACATGGTCGTATCTGCCGGCAACAATCAGTATCGGCATTTTCAGATCTTTCAATTGCTTTCTGTAGTCAAAGCTTCCGATGTCGCTGCTTACTTTAAAATCGCCATCCTTTCCCACCATCTGGTAATATAATTTGGTGTTCATCTGGTGTGGATAAGGATTGCGTTTATGGTGAGCGAAATTGTCGGGATTGTAAGCATACAGGAAACCATAAGGCACACGGCCATAAATTGCCTGATGCAGCGAATCGGAGGAACGGTAACCATGTTTCCGGATGATCATCAGGGTATCCCATACTTCAGGGTAATTGGTCCTGATCTCTTTGTTTGAATTGTCATCATTTTCCTGCCACATGGCATAGCTGTGGAAAGGTGCAAGCAGTAGCAAATGGCTTACATTTTCGGGATATTTTACAGCATATCCCTGCGCAACCACTGTGCCGTAGGAATGCGACAGTATGTTTATTTTTGCAAATCCCATCGCTTTTCGCAACTCCTCAAGGTCGGCGATATCTCTTTTCAGGCTGTATTCCTTCACATCGGCAGCGGTATCAGATTTTCCGCGGCCAAAGCCATCAAAATATACCAGTGTATAAGCGTTTGACAAAGTATCGAAGGCGCGCATGTATAAATGAGCATTTCCGGGACCACCGGGAAGCATGAACAGAGGCTCGCCTTTGCCAAAACTCACTACCCAAAGCTTAGCGCCATTTATGGTGTAATATTTTCCGTCCGTTCGGCTGTCAGGATAGGTTTGCGCATACAGGCCGGCTGCTGAAAACACAATAACTAAGCAAATAAGAATCTTTTTCATTCCAAATATTTTGATGCAAAATTATAAAAATTGAGACCATTCTGAAAAGATAAAATACCACAAAAACACCAAGACACGAAACTCCACAAAAGACGGGAAATAATATTTTTTTTTTGCTGTAATTTTGTGTTTTAGAGTTTTGGTGGTAAAATAAACTTATCAGAATGAATTCAAAATTATAAAAATTTTCTTTGCAGAACAGATTTTTCTTTGTGCAGGAAAGTGTTTGCAATTTGGGTTGGACGCTGACTGGGCGCTATGCCTGGCGCAGGTAATATTTTGCTAATAAATTACCGTTAACTTAACCAAACCTACCGTTTACTTAACCAAGCCTACCGTTTACTTAATTCCTCTTGACTTCAGGATGAGAATTATTTAAATTTGCAATGAATATCGAAACTTCACGGAATTACCTAATTTACGCATTAAAGATTTTCTTTTTCCAGGCTTAGAGAAAATTTGCTGTAATTATTTGTTTGGATTTGGAAGAAAGGATTGGGGTGCGCAGTTTTATTAGCCCGTAAGAAAATTCAATTTATCAGTCAGGATCAAAAAAATTATTAATCATTAAACCAAACCAACATGAAAAAACTAATCTTTGTCTTATTGCTCGCCATACCTGGCTTGAGCGCAAATGCACAATGCACTAAACTTTTCGACTTCACAAAAACCACCGGTTATGGTTTTTATTTCAACTCCCTTTACACCGACGGTGCCTTTCTCTATGGAATGACTGTTGATGGCGGTACTTACAATTACGGCACAATTTTTAAAATTAAACCTGACGGAAGTGGTTATGTGAAATTGCTGGACTTCGACAGTCGCACAAATGGAAGCTCTCCTGTTGGCGCCCTGTTTTCTGATGGCAACTGTCTGTACGGAATGACGCAGTCTGTTGGGAAAAGCCGCGGAACTATTTTTAAAATTAAGCCTGACGGCAGAAATTATGTGAAACTTTTTGACTTTGCTGATTACAAATCCGGATGGGGGCCTCTTGGTTTCTTTACATCTCACAAGGGCCAACTATACGGAATGACAAGTATGGGTGGCACAAAAGCCAGGGGCACGACTTTTAAAATCAATCGCGATGGCAGCGGTTTTGAGGAAATAATGGACTTTTATAGCATTGAAAACGGATATAAGCCCAGGGGTGCACTTCTTTCTGACGGCCGATTCCTCTATGGAATGACATTGGAAGGTGGATTGACAAATGATAGTGTTGGCAACAAGTATGGCTACGGAACGGTCTTTAAAATGAAGCCCGATGGCAGCGGTTTCGAAAAATTACTGAACTTTACCGGTGCGAATGGAAGATTTCCGGAAGGATCTCTGATCTCTGATGGAACCTTCCTGTATGGAATGACGGAGATGGGGGGCAAATACGACGGTGGTACTGTGTTTAAAATAAAGCCTGACGGTAGTGGATACATGCAACTATTGGATTTTGCTGGCATCGCAAACGGAAGTTGTCCTTATGGTTCGCTATATTATGATGGCGACTTTCTTTATGGAACTACACGCTTTGGTGGCAAAAATGGGGATGGAACTGCATTTAAGATCAAGCCGGATGGCGGCGGTTATGTTAAGCTCCTGGACTTTGAAAACGATATTACAGGCCGCCAACCCGTAGGTTCGCTTGTTTCTGATGGCCGGTTTCTGTATGGAATGACCATGAGTGGCGGCAAAAATGATAAAGGAACTATTTTTAAAATACAAATTGATAGTAGCTATGTTCCTGTTGAAATAACCTCTGACAGTACAGCCAATACAAATAATGAGATTTTACCTCAAACTTTTATTCCCGATAGCACTGCAGCTAACGACCCGGTTACTGATCATGTCATTGCACAAGAACCTGTGATAAGGGCTGCAATTACTATTGAAGAAGAGAATATTATTACTATTTATCCCAACCCTGCCAATGAAAAAATAACCATTGAAAACAGCGCACTGAATAATGATGCAACTATTTCGATCTTCAATAATGAAGGTCAACTGGTATTACAGCAAACAACAAATCAGGCTAAAACTGAAATAGCAGTATCAACACTTGCAAACGGACTTTATTTTGTGAAAGTGAATAATGAAAGTGGAATTGCAGTGAAGCGGTTTATTAAGGAATAAGTTTTCCGCTGTTCGGGATCAGTGTAATCTACTTTTGGTTTGACGCAAGTGCGAAAATTCTGGACTTATTGACCACAGGCTCTGTAATGGCACAGTTAGCAATCGCGATTCTTTTCAGGCACAGCAAATTTTTTATGAAGAACAGTCTTTACCGTGAATACCACTGCAATTCTCTCATGTAAAAGAACCCTTACTGTGAATTACAATACTATTCCTTCACGGAAATGTATCATTTACGTGAATTCCGGTGAAAATTGTCAAAGTAACTGAAACATAATTGTAAGGTAAAGAAGCATTACATTGTATTCCGCTACGAATTCTTCACGTAACAGAGACATTACCTCAGGGAAAAGAAACATTATTGTATATTCCGGTGCTAATTCTTCATGGAATATAGACATTATCGCAAGTATCAGTGAAATTGTCTCACGGTATTGTGCCAGTTTCGAACATTCCGCCGCACCGAATGTATGATACAGCAAGAGTACCGTGAGAATTAGTACGTGTTTCGAACATTCCACCGCACCGAATGTATGAAACAGCAAGTGTACCGTGAGTATCTGTGCGTGTTTCGAACATTCCGCCGCACCGAATGTATGAAACAGCAAGTGTACCGTGAGTATCTGTGCGTGTTTCGAACATTCCACCGCACCGAATGTATGAAACCGCAAGTGTACCGTGAGTATCTGTGCGTGTTTCGAGCATTCCACCGCACCGAATGTTGCAAAATGATACAATACTGTACGTAAAAGTGACCGGAATTAACAGTATTGCGTTACTGCTTCATGTAAAAGCAACAGTTACATGAAGCAATGTAACAATGCTTTACGTAAAAGCTACAATTATTTGCGGCAGTGCTGTGATACTGTACGAAAAGCCAATCGGAACTTGCTACATTGTGTCAATACCGAATGTACAACAGAGCGGAACCTGCTACAATAGTACTTTAACCCATGTAATCCTTACAGCCAAGTATGACATAGCGTCAATTCTGTAAATAAAACCAACGGAAACTTACGTAACAATAATACTTATCACGTTGCTCCAGTCGGTACATTCGTCGCCTGGTAAAATTACCCTGTAACGAAGAAAAACCCTTTGCTGTATAGGCAAATTCAAAACCGTTTTTTCGCCGGCCAGTGAAGGGATGATTTCGTTTTCTTCAAAATACCATGAACCGGTGATGTTTGGCGTGAAAGTTTTTTGCCATTGAAAGCAATATCTTTTTGATTTTGTATCAGGAACTACTCCTTGAAGTACGATGGAGCCTTCAACCTTTCCTTTTTTTACTCTCCAATTTTGACGACCGCGGCCGGCACTGGGAGCATGAAGTTTCATTGCTGCAGACAACGCAATTGCTGGCGAATCATCATGATTCATCAGGCATACTCCCTCAACAACAAATCTTAAATTATCGGAATAGACCCGGAATTGTGACGCAATCACGTCCCGTGCTGCCCTGGTTCCCAATGTTCTTGTACGCACCTTCCCCTGGGCTTCCCTGTAATTTTTTATCAGGGTCAAATAATTTTCGAGTAAATCATCAATACCGGGAATGCCGCTAAACCATGGACTATCTTTCATCCCCTTATATATCCTTAATCCATGCATGATAACGGCAGGATGGCTCTTCTTAAATTTAAGGACAACCGGTTGATGCTGTATAACGCTGGTTTGATAATTTGACATCATGAAGATGATAGATTCATACAGTTTTTCCTCTTTAAAGTCAGCTTTCGACCGCGGGCTTTTGGTGGATTTTTTGTTTGAAGATTTTCCTTTCATAGTGTTCGGTGTTATGAGGTTGTAAAAGTACAAAAAAAAATATTATAAAGTGAAACTTTCAAAATAGCTTCCAAATATTATTTCATCGAAGTGCGTCCCGAAATTTCAGGATTACGAATTTACGAAGTGCGAAAGCGCTGACAGTTTCATAGTTCGTATGTTCGTGCCTTTTTTTACCTGTAGAATAAAACTTCGACACAGATAGTTATTATTAATCAGCGATATTCAATGGGGTGAATAATTCGATGGAATAATGTTTTTGAAGATTTTATTTTAAATGTTCACTTACCGCCAAAGATTATTTTATCATGGCATTCCAGTCATATCTTTCATCGAGATTGCCGAACTCTATTTCCATCTCCTTTTGATGTTTTCGCGATTCATCAAGAAACTGTGTTGCGAATTTAATAAATTTCTGCTGCTGTTCAGTGTTGAACCCTCTGGCTAAAAATCCCGGCATTAAAGTATCAAGATGCCTGTCGAGCAACATCTGGATTGCAAAATCCACAAAAATATGAAATGCAATATTGTGCGACATAACCAGCGTTACATCTTCTTCCAATATATCAAGACAATTAAACCTTATAGTGTAATAATGCGCTGATGGTATTACCGCATGAAAAACCTCCTGGTTATGCTGCAGATTAAAAGATTTGTTATTGTAAAGCACTTCATCCATTATAACAAATGTTGCAGTAATGATAAAACGGAAAAAATCATTTTTAGGAATTTTTATCAGGTTGATCTCTTTCGAAAGAAAAAAGGTATCATTTTCTTTGCGTGTTATGAACTGTTTTATGGTATCATCGGCAAAGCGGGGTATATGTTCCGAGAATACTTCTGCATTTAACGGTTCATAAGCAGCATCAAGTTTTTGATATCTGTCGTTAAAACCGGCAATGCTAAGTTCGATAGCTTTCTCATAAAACAGATTAAGGACATCGTGCGTGAAAAGTTGTTCAAAAGAACAGGACACTTCATAACTTGTGCGCACTCTTGTTTTAGCTTTGGTGACGAAATCAATATCAATGTCAATATGCACCAACCACTGACCTGTTGTGGCTATTTCATAATCGAAGTAAGGAAAAACGCCAACTTTAATATCATATTCATCATCTGTCAACAAACTTTTTTCTTCTTCATTGTACGGGTTAAACCAAAGTACGAGGCTTTCATAAAGGTTGGAATTGATTTTATTATTTTCCGCGGTGTTGTTTGTCATATTGTATTAGTTTTTTTGGTTAAACTGTAATTGTTGTTTGGTTCTGTTGGCGTGCATTTTTCAATAGGTGACATTATTTGCAAACGCTGCTCTTGTCAGTCGGATTACAAATCCTGATATTAAAATGAGTCGGATCGCAGATCTGTCACAGTGGCGGCGCTGCAAATCCGGAATGACGGAACTAATTTGTCCTATAAGGCGGAGGTAATAATGCATTTTTTTATTTTACTATTTATTGTTTTCCGCTTCTTATCACATACTGATATGCCTGTATGTTTGATTCTGCATAAGTTTTCATTTTCAAAACTATGTCGGGCCATTCCGCAGCATAGTTTTTTAAATCGTTATTTCTATAGCTGCGCAGGTCGGCGCTTTTGTCTTTATGCACAACCAATAACCAGGTTGAGTCAATCACTCCAATTTTGTCATCCGAATTAAAATAAATATACGGGCGCTTTTCCTTGAATAAATTTATTCCTAAAGTGTTATTATCGTAACCAAGTTTCAGCAAACCCATAATGCTTGGGAAAATATCAATCTGTCCTGCCATATTATGAAAGACTTTTTTCTCTTTAATAATTCCGGGTGCATAAAAGATCAGCGGTGAATGATTAAAAGACAAGGGTATTTCATATACCATATTGATACAGGCGCCATGATCAGCCACAAAAACGAAAATAGTATTCTTAAACCATTTTTGTCCTGAACATAACTGAATGAATTTCTTCAGGGAATAATCAGCATATTCCACTGACTGATTCCTGATGTCGCTATTTTTAGGTTTAAAATAAGCGGGTATATAATACGGACCATGATCACTTGAGGTCATTAACACGGCTATAAAAGGCTTTTTCTTAGCATTAAGTTCATTCAGCACCGGGATTGAATACCTGAACATATAATCATCAGGAACCCCTAAAACGGTTTTCACTTCTTCTGAAGGATAATCTTTTTCTGAAATGATCTTATCAAAATCGTTAAATCGTAAAAAGCCTTCAATATTATCAACCTGCCCATCATGTGTAGTAAAATAAACGGACGAATAATCCCACTTTTTTAAGGCAGTCGCAATACCATGATATTTCAACATTGGATACGTCTTCATTGGATGCCGCCAGTAAATAGCCGGAAAAGAACATAAGGTGCTAAAAACGCCGTTATACGTGCGTGTCCCCGCCGAATACGTATTATCAAAATAATATCCTTCGTTCGAAATACTGTCAAGAAAAGGCGTCAGGTTATCCTTGTTGCCATGCCTTTTCATTTTTTCGGCGCTCATGCTCTCCATGATGATGATAACAACATTGTGTTTATCACTGTCAGTGCTTTCGAAAGTCTCTTTTCTGAGCAATGGAAAGTCTTTAGAGGGATTTTTTATGGAAAAATATTTTTCAACATTGGCAATAGCGATACTGTCATCCATAAACTTTATGGTTTTATTTTCTTGCATACGGCTTTCAATGAAACTGGTCATTAAAGTAAAGTTGGGATTTAATCCAAGTTGATTCAAAAACGGGTCGTCACAAAAAAATGCTGTTCCTACCCGTATCGGCGATGAGGTACTTAACCTTCCGCGAATGCCTAATACGATAAGGCACAGAAAAAGTATGGAAAACCCTATTTTCAAAGGAATCCTCGCAGGCTTTTGTGGAGTGAAATTATGCCTGAATGCTTTTTTCAAAAGGAAATAAAACGTCACCGTCAAAGCGATGAACGGAATAAGGTAAAGCCAAAATCGCGGCTCTCCAAAGATCATTCCGAAAACAAACGAAGGATTGTCGAACCATTCGAAGGCGGAAACTGAAAACCTCGAAAAAAAGTGACTGAACCAGGGGATATCAATAGCACAGACCAGGAAAGCCAGTGAAAAAAGCAGGAATATATAGTAAAAAACCATTGTCTTCAGCACTTTTGAATTCAGGTCAAACAAGTGCTCAACGCTTATGACCAGGTATGGAAGAATAAGTATATAGCCCGCGATAACGGCATCAAACCGCAGTCCTATAATGAAGGAATAAATAATTTCACCAACAGAAGCTGATGCTCCTATTCTCCCTGTTTCACCAATGAACAGGATCAGCCTGTAAGTTGCAAACAGGATCAACACAAGAAGGTAAATCCTCAATACTACAGTGATGTTTCTGAAAAGGCTTTTATCAATATCTGGCATAACGAATTTGTTGGTTGTTCTTTTTTCAGTATTAGCTGTCTTTGAATCTCCATAGTGGAGAATCTGCAGCGCAGGAATAGATTTGCAATATCTCCCGTTTTATTACCACAATTTTCAATTTGTAAAATTATTAAAAATAATTTCTTGTAGTAAAAAGATATAGAAGAGATAAAAAGAACAAAAAAATAGAATTAAAAAATATAGCGGGAGTGTTCAGAAAAGTGTGTCAGTAGTATCTTTGCAGTGTTCTGCCTGGAGCCGGGAGGTGGAAATACAGAACCGGGCGGAATGACTATTGACCAATGACCAATGTCTATCTCACCTTCTTTTCCTCCACCTGCACGATCTCGTAGTTGGAAGCATCATAAACAAATGCTATAACATAGCAGTGTTTGGCATTCCAGGCTGAGTTGAGCACCATGGAATAATTTTTCAGAAACTGGGTGTTTTTAGGATTGTTGCCGGTGGCAAGTGTGTCGCCCCAGGTGCTGTTGAGAGCGCCACGCAACACATGCCTGTCAACATAATCTGGGATAATGTTGCTGGGGTAATTGGGATCGTTTTCTGTCAACTGTGCAGTCACTATGCTGTCTTCCGAAAGGTAGGCTGCGATCTTGTAGGTTCCCGACATGGCCTGT
>CAISZK010000164.1 GCA_903889915.1 uncultured Bacteroidota bacterium | reverse complement strand
GTCACAAGAAAAAGTTGGGGAGCAACTATGGCGAACGCGTTTTGCCTCGCTAAAATAATTGTAAGTTTTTTAGAGGGATATTTGACAGGAATGATTAGAGTGAAAACAAGGAGGGATACTTCCCCCCTTGTGACCATTCCAGTCAGTCAGGCTATTCCTGTTGGGTTGCTCTTCAGCATTGCCCAATTCCGCTTCACCTGAATATGCAAAATTAAGGAATAATTTCGACTTTAAGTTATCATTCCTGTCGTTTATTCCTAATAAAACTTCATTGTGAAAAAGCTATTGCTCCCCAACTTTTTCTTGTGACCCATCAATTATCAACTTTGCCACGCTCGTTGTCAACTTTGTCATACTCTTCGGCAACTTTGTCATACTCTTCGGCAACTTTGTCATGCTCTACGGAAACTTTGCCACGCTCGTTGTCAACTTTGTCATACTCGACTGCAACTTTGTCATACTCTTCGGCAACTTTGTCATGCTCGACGGAAACTTTGTCATGCTCGGCTGCAACTTTGTCATACTCTGACTCAACTTTGCCATACTCTGACTCAACTTTGCCATTCTCTTCGGTAACTTTGTCATACTCGTCGGCAACATTGTCATACTCTGCATCAACTTTGTCACAATCGTGACCAACTTTTTAATAACTGTGAATAACTTTGTCATAATAGTTTTCAACTTTCTCTCTATCGTGAATAACTGAATCATCATCGTGAGTAACTTTCTTTTGATAATCATTAACTTAATTGTTCAGAAAAGTAACTTTGCGTTCATGATGATCAACTTTGTCAGGATGATATCAATTACAGTTGGTTTTAACCAACTGAAAAAAAACAAACAAAAGTCAACCGGCTTTAGCCACATTCATTCTTATTTCTTTTCGAAAACTATCCATACTTTTCTAAAGTTTTCTTCACTTTGGAAAAGTCCCCCCCACCTTGGAATTTGGAACTTGGAAATTGGAACTTGGAATTTTCTTTCAACCCTCCATTTTTCCCATTTTCTTTCTTATAAACCCAATCACCCTCTTTATTGCAAAGCGAAATACGATAATGCGAATCGTATTTGCAGCCCGCTGTCCAAATGTGGAAGGTTCTAAAAGTCCATATCCCTCCAGCAACTTCCCGATACATGAATTTCCGGAAATCGCTTTTTTATTGATATGATTGCGCCTCCATTCTTCATTGATCAAATGCAAAGCATACCATTTTTCAGGGATTGTAAAATTAAAAAGCAGGGATTTGATAATGAAAAGCCAGCTATCTGCATTTGAAATATTCACAATATAGCGTTTGAACTGCAGTTCATCAATTGTTTCATTCAATATTCTTATCGGAAGATTCCAGTCGCGGTTATTTGCATCCACTTTTTTCATTGCTTTCTCATAGCATAGCCGCATCACCTCGCTCTTCTCCTCACATTTCATAATATTGCCCACAACCTTAAATGCATCATGGGTTCTGAAAACATAAGGAGTTTCAAAATCGAAATGCTTCAGGCAAACAACATCCATATCAACCCACCATCCTCCATGTTCGTAAAGCAATTTGTAACGGAAAATGTCTGAAAATCCCGCATAGCTTCCTTTGCCATGCCCGTATTGATTAGAGTTTTTGTAACAAAAAACATTTTCCTCCGGGATAATGTTACGTGCATTTTCAACAATTACACCTTCGGGCAATGGAGTTTCAATATTTTCATAAACCCACAAATGAAATTCATGTCCGTGGGCAATAAAGGATTTTAAGCACAAAAGCTCAATACACGAAAGGGTTTTACCTATCCACAAGCCATTTATTTTTTTGTTTTGATCATTCAAATATTATAGTGTTGAGTTATTTATGGGTTGATAAAAACTTACTTATTTTTTTCACAAGCGGTAAATGAAACAATTTTGAGAGTGTCCCTCTTTTTAATAGGGTAAACAGGTAAAAGTAAATGAATGGTATTATAGCAAAACTCAGACTTTGGATGTATCTTTGATTATCAAAAGTGGTTAATATAGCAACTACGATAATTGGAATAACAGTCAGGAGATAAACACATAATTGAAAATTGACTCCCGGCTTTTTGATAATAACAATTGTTGTATGAATAAATGCAATAAGAAAGATGAGGCGTAAAAGAACATCAAAAGCTTTATAAGCAATAGAAAATATAAATGGAAAGTTGATCACAATTTCTTCATCGGGAATATAATTTAAATTCCCTTTCAAATAATTAAATAGTGACTGTCGGTCTTTTTCAAAAGATTGAGAAAATGAATTATGTACTGCAAATGATAGGAAATTTATTTTAAGATCAGGATAGAAAAGAACAAATAATATTTGTCTCAAAGACTTTTCCAACACTGCCATAGGATATTTGGTGGTTATAATTTTAAACCATGATTTATAATAGGCAATATATCTGGACACTGGTACGGATTTATATTCTAAAGAGTCTTCTCTCGTAGGGATATACCCGGTTACACGTACCAGTGATTTAAGATTCAAGATTGAGTCCACTCCTATAAGCTTTTTCATTCCCACTGAGTCGCAAAGACTCGAGGATTTACAAAGAAGCAAACATTGCTTTTCAAGACTTGACACAACTTTAGATCTTTGTGCCTTAGCAGCAATTTTATGTATTATTTTATTTTCGAGATGGTTCGAAATTTCATTCAAAAAAATCATATGAAGTTCATTGTCTCCTAAAACATATTGCATGTAATCCATATCATATTGTAATATTGGAAAATCCTTTGGATCTTTTTTTTGAATAGTAGCTAATTCAATTTTTTTCTTTAAATAATTGTAGTCATAATTCTTATTAACTACGTTGCTGTCCTGTATAGCCTGATAAATAATTGGGGCATTGCTATAAAAAAATTGCTTAAATGCAAATGATTTCGATATCCTATCATATTTGTTTACAAGGTAAAACTCTGGAATGATAATAATAATGTAAAGCAATAGTGAGGTTGTCAATAATAAAACTGTTCTCCTTTGCAGTATTTTTCCGTTTTTTAGGATCTCGTGCAAAGTTATTAATACTGCTATTGAAACAAATCCTAAACCAAATCTCGGAAAAAGTAAATAGAAAATAGAAATTAGTGCGACGATAAAACCGTATGTTACCAGTCTTAATTTTTTTTTATTTGAATTGAAATAAAGAAATAGTAAAAAAATAAAAATTGCAAAACATGGAAATATTATTCCTTCGGGTCTAAGCATTTTTTCAAACTGGATTGTATTCCCATTGAAGAGTAGTGAACACACAAATACTATTCCTATTGCAAAAAACAGATTTTTTTTATTTTTACTTAAAACGATAGGCGGATTTTTATAATAATATTCGATAATAGAGAAAAGAAATATGCCTGTGAGCAATCCCAATACATGTTGCACTATGCATATTGCATTGATGTTTTTGATAATGGAAAGTATTAACAATAGAAAAAGAGGATATGGGTAACTTCGGGAATAAACATGATCAAAATTTCCAACCGTTAAATATTTCAATGCAGGAGCTAAATATCCGGTGGAGTCCAGATCCAATATTGTAACTATGGAACCGGAAAATCTTATGAGGACCGCTATTAGAAAAGCTAAAAAATATATAAAGTATCTTGTCTTTAAGTTAAGCTTCATTTTTATTATCTTTTTAGTGCTAACTGTTAAAATGGCTTTTCACAATCTGTTGCAGTAAAATTGTGATTACGTTCCGAGAAATAGGTAGTTGAATCTTCAACCATTATTTTCTTTTTAAGTAATTTTCTTAAAAATGCCAGTGGTGTCAACACCAGGTAAAAAACAATTCCAAGCAAAAGCCTTGAACTGAAATAGCCCAACACCTTTGCAAACCCAAGCCACAACCATGCAATTTTTGAAGAAAGATAGGTTGAAAATAAACCAACCGCGATAAAGCAGATTGCTATGATCAGCAATACCTTCAGATTGAATAAAAGGTAAAATAATAACAGCCCTCCCGAAATCGCTAAGATGGATTCTAATGGGTTTTCTTTTTTCATTTTGATCAGAATAACGTGTAAACAAAAGGAGCAATTGCAGAGCTGCTACCCACAATGATGAGTATCCCAACCAACAATAAAATAATGATCATCGGCAACAGCCACCATTTTTTGCGCACCTTCAGGAAGTCCCAAAGATCTTTTAATGTTTCCATAAATCAATCGGTGTTAGTTCTAAGTTTGAATTGTTCTTTATTAAAATCTTTCGACTGTAGTTTTTTATCAAAAATGTAATTGCCCATCACAAGGTGATCCATTTCGGTATTCATGAAGCAAATATATGCATCTTCCGGCGAACAGATGATTGGTTCACCTCTCACATTGAAACTTGTATTTACGATCACTGCAAAGCCTGTCAGCTCTTCAAATTTTTTAATCAATGTCCAGTATCTTTCATTGGTTTCCTTGTGCACTGTCTGCACCCTTGCCGAAAAATCAATGTGTGTGATTGCCGGGATATCCGATCGCTGCACATACAGTTTGTCCAACAACGGCAACTGATCATAGTTATCCGGCAGAAGTTTTTTCCTTTCTTCAACAACATTTGCCACCAACAGCATGTAAGGCGAAGAAGTATTGATTTCAAAATATTCGTTTGCATTTTCAGCAAGTACTGATGGCGCAAAGGGTCTGAAACCCTCTCTGTACTTAATCTTCAGGTTTAATTTCTTTTGCATTTCAGGGTTTCTTGCATCGCCCAGAATGCTCCTGTTCCCTAATGCTCTTGGACCAAATTCCATTCTTCCCTGGAACCAGCCAACAACATTTCCTTTATCCAGCAATTTTGCCGTGGTTTCAGCCACCTCATCAAAAAGATTGTGTTTTACAAACGATGCTTTGTGCTTCCTTGCTGTATATTCAATATCAATATCCGAAAATTCCGGTCCCAGGTAAGCTCCCTGCATTGAATCTGCACGGTCTTCTGATGAAATATTTCTTTCCTTATTAAAATAAATATGATGTGCCACCAATGCTGCACCCAATGCCCCGCCTGCATCACCTGCTGCGGGTTGTATGAAAATTTCTTTAAATAAACCGGATTTTAAAAGATGCCCATTGGCAACACAATTCAATGCAACACCTCCTGCCAGGCATAAATTTTCAGCGCCGGTTAGCTCTTTGGCAGTTTGTGCTATTTTAAGAACAATATCATTGGTTACATACTGAATGGCGTATGCAAGGTCGCAATGTTCCTGCAGTGTCTCCGATTCTGGCGATCTTGTTTTGAAACCAAAAAGCTGTTCCCATTTTTTTTCATGGATCATCCTTAGCCCTGTTTCAAAATTAAAATATTCAAGGTGCAGAAAAATAGAGCCGTCTTCTTTTATATCTACCAGCTTTTCCCTGATGATTTTAATGTAATTCTGCGTATTTTCTGACGAAGCAATTCCATAAGGAGCAAGGCCCATCAGCTTGTATTCACCTGAATTTACTTTGAATCCCAGAAAATAAGTAAACGCAGAATAAAGCAATCCTATCGAGTGTGGAAAGTGAAGTTCTTTGAGTATGGTTATTGAATTGCCTTTTCCATGGCAAATAGAGGCAGTAGCCCATTCCCCAACGCCATCAAGAGTTATTATTGCAGCCTCATCAAATGATGAAGGATAAAAAGCAGAAGCGGCATGTGAAAGATGATGTTCAGTGAACAACAGTTTTAGCTTTGTTCTCTTTACATTTTCAATTTTGCAAAGTTCTTCTTTCAGTAATTTTTTTAAAAAAAGTTTTTCTTTTATCCAGACAGGTATTGCGGCAACAAAGGATTTAATTCCTCGCGGTGCATTCGAATAATAAGTCTCGAGAAGTCTTTCAAATTTTATAAAAGGCTTGTCATAAAACACAATCGCATCCAGTTCGCTGATTGAAAAACCTGAATATTGAAGGCAATATTTAACAGCATTGGTAGGGAAGTAGGCATCATGTTTTATGCGTGTAAAACGCTCCTCCTGCACTGCCGCCAATATAATCCCATCGCTGATAATTGCAGCAGCCGAATCATGATAATATGCCGAAATTCCAAGAATTTTCACTTCATTTCTTGTCTTTGTTGAAATTTATTAAGAGTATAAAATTCGTTTACTTTTGACCATGATTAATTAGGGTGCTCATGATTCGCAAAATTAATCTTTTTTACCTTGCTTTTATTATGATCCTAAATAATGTAACAATAGTTCGTTAATTTTTCAACAAGCAATTTTCCCTAGCCATAAGGCATCGAGAT
>CAISZK010000163.1 GCA_903889915.1 uncultured Bacteroidota bacterium | reverse complement strand
TTTAATACTACAGATTATTATCATTGTCATTCTTTCAAGAATACTGGGACTTACTATCAGCAAGCTTGGTCAACCTATCGTGATTGGTGAAATTATTGCGGGAATAATATTGGGGCCTTCATTGTTGGGTTCAATATTTCCCGGAATTTACAATTTTATTTTCCCTCCAAACTCACTCAACAACCTTCAACTTTTAAGTCAATTCGGGCTTGTTCTGTTTATGTTTATTATAGGTATGGAGATTGACACAAAACTGGTAAAGGAAAAATTAAATTCAGCAATAATAATAAGTTTTACAGGAATCATTTTCCCCTATCTTTTAGGAATATTGTTATCCTATTTTATTTACTCATCCTTCGCTATGCCGGGAGTTGGCTTCACCACCTTTGCCTTATTTATCGGCATCGCAATGAGTATAACAGCATTTCCCGTTCTTGCAAGAATAATTCATGAAAAAGGGCTTACAAAAACACCTTTGGGAATAATGGCAATTACCTGTGCTGCTACTGACGACATAACTGCATGGCTGATATTTGCCGCTATTATTGCCATTGCCCAGGCAGGAACTGCAATAAGTGCATTGTTGGTAATTGCAATTGCAATTTTATTTTTAATTACAATGCTATTTGTTGTTCAGCCTATATTGAAACGAATCGGTGACATTTATATCTCCAGTGAAAATCTGAGTAAAACCATTATTGCCTTTATTTTTCTGATTGTTTTCTCTTCGGCATTTTTTACTGAGATGATTGGGATTCATGCATTGTTCGGCGCTTTTATAGCAGGTGTGGTTGTGCCCAAAAATCAGATCTTCAAAAAACTTATGATCAGTAAAATTGAAGATGTCAGCACTGTTGTATTACTGCCTTTATTCTTTGCATTCTCAGGACTCAGAACGCATATAGGATCATTGAACACTCCATTTTTGTGGGGTATTTGCGGTATCGTAATTCTGATCGCTATCATTGGAAAACTTGGAGGAATATCAATTGCGTCACGCATTGTTGGAAATTCATGGAGAGATTCCTTAAAAATGGGAGTCCTAATGAATACAAGGGGTTTGATGGAATTAATTGTACTGAATATTGGTTATGATCTTGGAATACTTTCAACCGAAATATTCTCTATCATGGTGCTGATGGCACTGATAACAACATTTATGGCAGGACCATTTCTAAATCTTTTGGAAAGAACTAAAAAAAGCATTTCACCTTCCATAGAAATTCACGAAAAACATTTCCTGAAAATTTTAATTTCATTTGGTATCCCTGAAATGGGTATGACTTTACTTAAAATTGCCCATTCGTTCACAAGTAAAGAGAATACCTCATCACACAAACGCATTGCAGCAATGCACCTGACACCCCACACTGAAATAACCAGAACAGAAGCACTGAATTTTGAAAGGAGAAGTTTCATTCCAATCAAAAACAAAGCGCAGGAATTAGGCATAAACATTGACACCATTTACAAGACCACTGATGATGTCACAAAAGAAATCGTCAAAATTGCCAGCAAAGAAAAATGCAATTTTCTTCTTATGGGCGCTGCAAAATCAGTGTTCAATAAAAATGTTCTTGGAGGAAAAGTGAAAGCCGTTGTTGAGCAATGCAAATGCAATGTTGGTGTTTTCATTGAAAAAGATTTTAAAGATCTGAATAATGTTTTAATAATTACCGATGAAAAACATCTGGACAACCTTCTTGACATTTCTGCACGGCTCACATCAAATTCAGATGCCATGATAACTCTGATGAATCATGGTGAAAAAGAATTATCTGATGAACTTGCTTCTACTTTCGAATTACAAAATAATCCAAAGGTGAAATTTATTGATAACACTCCCCTTTCAACAATATATCTTGAAAATTTCGACCTTGTTATTATCAGTCTGAAGTTTTTTGAAAAAGAAATGGCAGATCAAAATATGCTTACTGAATCAGCGCCATCTCTTTTATTGATCAACTTTACTGACGACGCATTTTCTATAAAAATTAATGGAAGTCATTAGTCTTTAACTTCAATTTTCCGCAATAATAAAATTCCTAAACATGTACAATCCCGAGACTATCTTCGCCTTCATCAAACAATTATTTCATAAAATCGGCTGCAATGATGAAGATGCATCCACTGTTGCAGGAGTGCTGCTGGCAGCGGAACTCAGAGGAATTGAGTCACACGGCATCTTGAGAATTCCTGACTATTATAATCTTTGGAAATCAAAAAGGATCAATACGCATCCCAATATCCGTGTTGTGCATGAAACTCCAAGTACTGCCGTGGTAGATGGTGACAGCGCCCTTGGAATGATAGCCGGTAAAAAAGCAATGCAGATAGCCATTGATAAATCAAAAGCCGTTGGCACAGGTTGGGTGTCTGTCAGGAACTCCAATCATTTTGGCATTGCCGGATATTATGCAATGATGGCTCTGAAAAACGATATGATTGGCATTACCATGACAAATGCAAATCCACTTGTAGCGCCGACATTCTCTGTTGACCGTATGCTTGGGACCAATCCAATTGCAGTTGCTGTTCCGGCAGGACAACAACCACCTTATGTCGCCGACTTTGCAACCACACCTATTGCACGCGGCAAACTTGATCTGATGCATAAAAAAGGGCTGAAAGCTCCATTGGGATATGTACAGGATGCAGAAGGAAAACCAAGCGATGATCCTAATATTCTCACTCAGGGAGGAGCAATACTGCCACTTGGTGGCGACAGGGAGCACGGAAGTCATAAAGGATACTGCCTGGGTTCTATCGTTGATATTTTTTCCGCAGTATTTTCCGGTGCAGGTTATGGTCCGTGGGTTCCGCCATCTGTTGCTTATCTTCCCGTTTTGCAGAATGATGAAGTGAAAGGAACCGGACATTTTTTCGGAGCAATGAGAATAGATGCATTCCGCCCTGCAGATGAATTTAAAGCAGCTATGGATAAATGGATACTCGACTTCCGCAATGCGAAACCAGCCAAAGGATTTGAAAAAGTGCTAATCCCCGGCGACCCCGAAAGAGAAATGGAAGAAATAAGAAAGAAAGAAGGTATTCCGATGATGCCGGCACTTGTTGAAAAAATTAATCAAATAGCAAAAGAGTTGGGAATAGATGAAATGTAGGGCAACAAGGTTTCAATGACAATTGACTAATGACTTTTGACCAATGACTATTTGAAAGACACCTTTGGCAATATCCCCATCCGTGTATAAATAGCCCATTTGTATTGCTGTGTATAGGTTGAAGGTTTAATCACCTTATAGATATGCGGATTTGGCAAAACAGCGATCAAAGCGGCAGCTTCCATTTTTGTCAGTTTTGATGCATGTTTCTTAAAATATTTTTGTGAAGCCGCTTCTACACCATAAATACCATCGCCCAATTCAACAACATTGAGATAGGTTTCCATGATCCTTTCTTTGCCCCAGACGAACTCAGTCAAAACTGTGAACCATGCTTCCAATCCCTTTCTCACGTAGTCGCGACCGGGCCATAAAAAAACATTCTTTGCAGTCTGCTGACTAATGGTACTTCCTCCCTTTATAGGTTTATCCGTTTTCTGATTTGCAGCATACGCTTGTTCCAGCGCTTCTATGTCGAAACCATGATGCGTCATAAAATGATCATCCTCCGCTGCAATGGCAGCTTCAAACAAATAAGACGACATGCTGTCTATCGGAACCCATTTATAAGAAAAGCTAACAGTATCACCACTTGTTTTCTGATCAAGTGCCCGCAAAAACATGAGAGGAGAAACCGGAGGATTCACAAATTTGTAAATGATGACCGGAGTTACTGTAAACACAATAAAGAACAAGAAGAGATACAGGATGACTTTAAAAAACGATTTTATTTTTTTCCCTTTGGCCATTGCATTTGGATGAATTGCAAAAGTAAATAATTTGAGATAATAAGTTTCTGAAATAATTCTTAGAAAAATAAATTACTAAAAAATCAGCCTTCACCCATTTTAATTTATTCCACTTTGAAAATAATCTCTACTTTTGAATGCTCATTTCAATTCAATTTTTCAACATGAAAAAGTTCATTATTCAAAACCGGCGAATTCTCGTTAACACAAGTTTAATCTTACTATTGGTAACTCTTGTTGCTATTCAGGCATATCCCCGTGCGGGTGGCGCAGGAGGCAGCTTTGGAGGAGGAGGTAGTAGTAGCGGTGGTGGTGGCGCTCTTGGTATTTTGTTATGGATTATATTCTGCATCCCTTTTCCATGGAATCTTGTTGTATTGGGTCTCATAATAGCTCTTGCTATATGGGGAAATAAAAAAAGCAAGCAGCAGACAATTTTCAATCAACTTCCCAAAGGAGATATGGAAGACAGACAGAAGGCACTTAACCGTTACCTTCAGGTTGACCCTGATTTTAACGTTGACAACTTCAAGGCTAAAGTAAAAAAAGCTTTCATCGAAATACAGGAATCATGGATGCTGAAAGATATGGGCAAAGTACGCAAATACATTTCCGACGGAATGTACCAGCGACTGAACACCCAGTTTAAAATGATGAATATTCTTGATCAGAAAAACATCATCGAGAACCTTGTGGTGAAAAATATCTACATTGATAAAGTTGAATTGGATGGTAATTTCGACATTATACACGTTGCTGTTAATGCAACCATTGTTGATAAATTTGTAAGTTCAAAATATCCACAATTCAATTCAGGCGGATCAGAAGAATTTGTTGAATACTGGTCGTTTATTAAAAAAAGAGGCGTTAAAGGAACCAGTCTTTTTGATTCACAAAACTGCCCGAAATGCGGAGCTGAACTCCCCAAAAACGCAGGCGATGTGAGCCAGTGCAGTTATTGCAAAACTATTACCAACCTTGGCGATTATGACTGGATACTTTCGGAAATCACCCAGGCAGACGATTATGTTTCTTCGTATTCAAAAGCCGGGAAAGAATCAACGCTGGCAATGAAGGTGAATGAACTAGCAAAAACAAATCCTGATTTTTCAATTCAGAATATTGAAGACAAAGCAAGCAACGGTTACCTGCAAATTATCACTGCAAAAGTTTTAAAAGATCCTTTGATAATGCGTCGTTTTGTTTCGGACGAACTTTATGCGAAACTGAGCAATTTCGAAGCTGACAACATTGTTTACAACAGACTTTATCTTAATGACGTTACTTTGATCGGCGCCAGCCAGTCGAACAACATGAACATGCTTTCAATAGCAATCAAATCATCATTCCAGCGGGTGATGCTGCAAAACGGCAAAGCCACGCTGTTGGATGGCGCTATGAACAGCATGACCGAAACTGTGATCATGAGCCGCGATATGAATCCTCAATTGTCAAAAGGTTCATTGTATGCCCATGTTTGCCCATCATGTGCAGGGCCTGTAAAGGACACCATTGATACAAAATGCCAGTACTGCGGCGCTGAACTGAACAGCACCAAAAGCGAATGGATCATTACCGATATTCTGGGAGTGGCTGAGTACAATGACTACTATCAGTCGAATAAGGATACTTTTATTGCATCAGTTGACATTTACAAATTAGAAAGTCTTTATGATGTGAGGGATTATGCCTTCAACAATGTGCTTGTAGTGATGGCTGCCGACGGAGTGTTTGATCCTAAAGAAGCCGAGATGGCTGCAACGCTTGCTAAGAAATGGGGATATAAAATTGAAAAGATCAACCCGATGTTCACCATGGCGAAGAGTGGTGGACTGGTGATCCGCATGCCGGAAGATCAGAAAAAATGTCAGAAGATATTTAAACTGATGGAAAAAGCTGCAGCGATAGATGGTTTTGTTTCACCGGAAGAGCAGCAGTTGCTTGATAGCGTAAAGAAGCAGTATATTCGGGAAGATTAAAGTAGCGTTTTTGTAATTACCCTATAAACCAATAAAACTATTTTATGCCAAAGAGAAAAAAAACTGCAAATAAAAATTTATTTTCAACCATTTCGATTCTATTTTTTCTGGTCTTCATGATTACTGAATCCGCCTATTCACGCTTTGGTGGAGGAGGCGGTGGCGGCGGTGGTTTTGGTGGTGGTGGTGGCGGTGGTCATTTTGGAGGAGGAAGCCATGGTGGAGGTAGTGGAGGTGGTTCAGGTAGCATTGTGATCATGCTTATTGTTCTTTTCGTTTTAGTTATTTTCGGCTTGATATCCAAACAGCAGAATCGCAAATCATCAGTGTTGAACAAACTCCCTGATGAGGATATTGAAGACAGGAAAAATGAAATAGAAATTTACCTGAAAAGCAATCCTGATTTTAATATTGAAAATTTCAAAACAGCTAAAGTTAAACCTGCTTTTATTGAATTGCAGAATGCATGGGCAAAAAAAGACGTAGGAATTATCCGCAAATATATTTCGGATGGGATGTATCAAAGGGTTGCAACACAATTCAGGATGATGAATCTTCTTGATCAGACAAATATTCTCGATAATCTGGATGTGGAAAATATCGTAATTGACAAAATTGAGCAGGACGGGCAGTATGACATCATTCATGCAGCCATTCAAGCCACCATTGTTGATAAATATGTAAGCAAAAAATACCCACAGTTTAATTCCGGAGGGTCTGAAGAATTTGTTGAATACTGGTCGTTCATCAGGAAAAAAGGAATTAAAGAAATAGATCTTTACAGCAACGACAATTGTCCGAATTGCGGCGCTGCTTTGCCAAAGAATTTAGGAGAAGTTAGCCGTTGCGAGTTTTGTAAAACCATTACCAACCTTGGAGATTATGATTGGGTGCTTTGTGAGATAACACAGGCAGAAGACTATATTAATACCAGCAGGAAGCAGAGTAAAAGCTCTGCATTGGCATCAAAAGTTTTGGAAATTTCCAGGTCTTATAATGATTTCTCTGTCCAGAACATTGAAGATAAAGCCAGCAATGGTTTCCTTCAGATTATCTCTGCACGCGCTTTGAATGATGTGACTCTCATGAGGCGTTTTGTGTCGGACGAATTGTTTGAAAAGCTAAAAGCAATTCATGGTGAAAATATTGTTTACGATAGGTTGTATCTGAATGATGTGACCCTTGTGGGTGCTTTGCAGGCTGACAATAAGAATATTCTTGCTATTGCAGTTAAATACTCTTTCCAGAGAATAAAAATCACAGGCGATACTGCAACTCCCATTGATGGTTTTGTTACTAGCAAGACGGAGGTTATGATGATGAGCAGGGATATTGCTTCACAACCTGCAAAAGGTTCATTGTATGCCCATGTATGTCCATCATGCGGTGGCCCTGTAAAAGATACTATTGACACAAATTGTCAGTTTTGCGGATATCTTTTAAACAGCACAAAAAATGAATGGATAGTTACTGATTTATTAAGTGTGGAAGAATACAGGAATCATTATGATGCCAACAAAGAAGATTACGTAGAAAATCTTGACATGAATTTAGTTGAAGGTCTGTATGATGTCAGGGATTATGCATTTAACAATATTCTTTACATTATGGCTGAGGACGGAGAATTTGCCAAAGAAGAAATGATGATGGCTGTGAGATTGGCAAAAAAATGGGGATATAACACTGATAAGATAAACTACATTTTCCATTTGGCATCCAGCAGGCAACTTGTTATCCGAATGCCGGAAGATCAGGGTAAGCGTGAAAAAATATTTAAAATGATGGAGAAAGCCGCCGCTATTGACGGAGTGGTTTCACCCGAAGAAAAGCTATTGCTCGACAACGTGAAAAAGCAGTATATTCGGCAGGCTTAGGTGAATTTGGGACTACTGATTGGGAAGAAAAAATTCTAATTTAAAGATGATTTTCATGCCTGATGAATTACCTGGTTAGAATTATTATGATTACTTTTGTGCTTGATAATTTAATAAAGTTATGCAAAGTATTCTTGTCAATATAAATAATGAAACCGATGTTTCTTTTATTTTAAAATTTTTTGAAAAACTCGGTATGAAAGCCATGGTAATTGATGAAGAAACCAGGCAAATGAAAGCGAGAAAATCGCTGGTTTCACTTTCACGTAAAACTAAAAAAACGAATATTTCCGACCAAGAAATATTAGATGAAATAAAAGCCTACCGTAAATCAAAAAATGCCACTAAGTAAAATAAAGGTTATTATTGATACAAATATCTGGGTTAGCTTCCTGATAGGGAAAACTATCACTGCATATTTTAATAAATTTCTTAAAGATAAACGGTTTGAGATATTATCAAGTCAAGAACTTTATTTAGAAATTAAAGAAGTTTTATTCCGTCCAAAATTTAGCAAATACATAAAGCATGATGAGATTGAAAATTTTCTTCAAATTTATTTAATAGCCACGACACTGATAGATGTAACTTCTAAGGTGAAATCATCATCAGATATTGATGATGATTTTCTACTTGCACTTGCTAAAGATGGAAAAGCAAATTTTTTAATTACAGGAGACAAACCTCATTTACTACATTTAAAGAATTTTGAAGAAACCCAAATTATTAGCTTTTCTGATTTTTATTTAAAATTTTTCCCGCGTAAATAATTTAAAGATTTCCCACTTCTTAAAAGATAGAGCATTTTTAAGATCAGACAATACGACTCTTCTGGGGATGAGCGCCAACAATGCTTATTTTTTCATTTTACATTAAACCGAAAACCCGGCATCACCGGCATCCACGCCATGGTTATCCCTACGGCGCAGGGAAAACGATAATCAATATGGGCGAAAGCACCCAACTGAATTTTTCCTATTTTAAATACGCCAGGGTATAAATTGATGTTGATGTTAGGTTTTGGAAATCCAATTTCTGCATAGCCCATCAGCGAACCCGCACGATCCCAGCTAACACGGACTGCCGCCTGGTATTCCATTTTTGTACTGGCGGTGTCCCTTTGCATGTGGTGATCGGCATAAGGCAGCGCATAATACGGATGTGGCGCAGTGTATGGATATTTTGGAATTATCGGGCTTTGTACCACCACGAATGCCGAAATATAGTCATGCTGTTTGTAAGGAAACGAAATTCCGGGTCCTGTAGAAGGGATGCCACACAGAAACGCAAATTTGGCTTTTCTTTTTTTGCCCAAAGTAGTTCGCAGAAGGTAAGTTTCGCTGTTGTTGTACATGCAGGCATCGCGCACATCCAGCAATGTCTGACCCGGCCAATAATAAAGTTGTACACTTTTATTTGAAAACAGTTTAGCGAACCTGTCATTGTTGAAACCAACAATGCCTGCAATATTGAAACAAAGGTCGGCCACAGCATCGCCACGCGTAGTTACCGGAGCTTCTATGATTTCATTGACTGCCTGCGAAACCACCACTGTGGAAATTGACCAGAAATGCGCCCAAAAACGGCTCCTGCCTTTTGAACGGTTTAGCTCATAAAGCTTGCGGCTTAACATGCCCTCACCAATAAAATGCAACGAATAATTGGGATAAGAGAGAATACCCGCTAGTGGTGCAAATTCAAGAAAAAAGAAATGTCCGTAACTGCCATAATATTGTTTGATCTCACGCGGCTTTGCAAAACTCTCGCCCAAAACCTGCATCCCTTTTGAAAATGGAATATCCCTGACATCGTATCCCCAGAAAAACGAAGGACCCACCACCGACAAGCCTACGTTTTCAAGAACATTCAAATGGGTGAATTGCGATTCGGAACCATAATGTTGCTTATGGTAAAACAAAGTGTCGCATAGTTGCTGAGCTGGCAAAGTAACCGTGCAAAAAAACATACATGAAAGCAGCCAGACTTTCAATAATGATTTCCCATTACACACCGCCCTTAATTTCATTGACAAATGCATTACTACATCCAAATACTCATTGAAGCGTGCAAAAGTAGAATAAAGATTAATTGCACACAAAATAACTTTAGAGTTTTTATCCAAAAAAAGATGAAAGTTTTGATCGAATTGTACAGGAGAGGATGTGTTTCGAGGATGATGGATGAAAAGAATAAAACAGCAAAGGCTGTTAATCCCTGCTGACGGGTTATCTTTTCGGGTTGTTGATTTTTTTGGGGTCCTGACGCGTATCAAACACATCAGTTATTAAAATTCCTTCGCTAATTTTTTTATAAATAATTTTGTAATTGCCATCAACTAAATAACGATGACCTTCATTCATTTCATTTAATAAATTTTCTATTTGTCCTGATTCAGGAAATTTAGCCAAATGTTTTGTAGCAGCAAAAATATTTTCTTTAATTTTCCTCGCAATCGGTGTTCCTGCAATTGACTTATGATAATTATAAATATCCTGTGAAATCTTTTAAGAAAAATCTGACCAAATTATTTTCATTGGTTTACCAATTTTCAGATTCTTTTTCTATTTGCTCCTGAGTCTTCACTTTGCCTTTGGCATAATCTTCATTCGAGCGTTTTGCTCTTTTAATTAAATCTTTGTGAGTGAAAATTTTAAATTTAACTGTTTCTTGTTTTTGGTTTTCGTAGATTGCTGATTCAATTCTTTTAAAAATCTCAGCATCCTTGAGTCCAATAAGATACTCTATTAAATTTAATTTACGGGTTTGCAAATCCATGATTATTTTTTTACAAAATTACAAAAATTTCTTCTTTGCAGTAAAAAAAACGTTCCACCTTTTTGAGGGGTGGAACATTTTTTTGAAGAGAATTAGTTGATTTTCCTTATCAACTTATCGGATTAAAAATCATTATAATGAAATCACAGGGGGTGCAAATCCCTACCGAGGGTATTTATTTTCAGGATTTACGCTTTACTATATAATTTTTGAAAAACACCGTCTCGGAATGCTGCATTACCAGACAATTTTATGGCATTCCGATATCGGAATGGTGTAATCCCACATCGGAATGAAGCATTCCGATATCGGAATGGAGTAATCCCATATAGGATTGAAGCATTCCGATATGGGAATGGAGTAATGCCACATCGGAATGGAGCAATCCGATATAGGAATGTAGTAATCCGATATAGGATTGAGGCAATCCGATATCGGAATGGGTTAATCCTATATAGGAATGCTCCCAAACTATATAGTAAGGAGACAAAACTATCTCGGAATGCTCCATTCCGAGATAAGAATGGTATAATCCGATGTCGGATTGAAGCAATCCGACTTAGTAAAAGATCGTAAAAATGCGGTATTTTATTCTAATCTTCAACACAACACATAGACTACTCCAAAATTAAAAAAGAAAAAAATCATAACAGAACTTTCCGCACATGCGGAATCAGTCCGATCAGTGTTCTATTTTTCCACCTTCTTCGCTTTTCCAATTTCTATTAATTTCTATTTTCTGATTCAAAACACTTGTCAAAAGAAAACCTTTATTACATTTGCACGATTTTATGCCATGCTCAAAAAATTCCTGAAAAATATCGCACTGGTGTTGTTCCTGAATCTGCTCATCAAACCGTTCTGGATTCTTGGGATTGACAGGAGCGTGCAGAATGTGGTGGGAACCGTTGATTACGGATTCTACTATTCCATTTTCAGCTTTTCCTTTTTGTTGAACATTATTCTCGACCTCGGGATCACTCAATTCAATAACCGCAACATTGCCCAGAACAACCATCTGCTGCGAAAACATTTGTCCGGCATCATTGTGCTGAAGCTGATGCTTGGCGGAATTTATTTCATCATCAGCCTTGTGTGCGCATTCATCATCCGCTACGATTCGCTGCGTGTGATGCTGCTGGTGGTACTTGCCTTTAACCAATTCCTTATTTCGTTTGTGCTCTATCTGCGGTCGAACCTTTCGGGGCTTCACCTGTTTAAAATTGACAGTTTCATCTCTGTGCTCGACCGCACCATCATGATCGTTGTGTGCGGCGTGCTGCTGTGGGGCAACCTGCCCATCACCTTTTCCATCCGCTGGTATGCCTTTGCGCAAACCTTTGCCTACCTGGTGACGGCCATTATTACGCTGATCATCGTGTTTAAAAAAGCCAAAGCAAAATTCCTGAAGCTGCGCTGGAACCTGCCCTTTTCGCTGCTCATCATCAAAAACAGTTTCCCATTTGCAATACTTGTTCTGCTGATGACTTTTTACAACAGGATAGATTCGGTGATGCTGGAGCGTATGCTGCCCTCAGCTTCGGCTGTTAAACCAGAGTTACATTCGGGCGAAATGCAGTCGGGCATCTATGCCTCGGCTTACAGGTTGCTCGACGCAACCAACATGATCGCTTTCCTGTTTTCGGGGCTGCTGCTGCCTTTGTTTGCAAAGATGATCAAATACAAAGAAAAGGTAGTTGACCTGGTGCGACTGGCTTTTTCGATGCTTTTCACCGGCGCCATCATCATTTCGGTTATCTCATTTTTCTACAGTGGCGATATTATGCACATGCTTTATCCAAATATTTCGGCTCAAATTCTGGCTGAGTCTTCCACTGTTTTCGGGATGCTGATGGCCTGCTTTGTGCCCATTTCGACCACTTATGTTTTCGGGACTTTGCTTACAGCCAATGGCAACCTGAAACAATTGAACATCATGGCAGGCTCGGGAATGGCGCTCAATATCATCATGAACCTTTTCCTGATCCCTCACTTTTTTGCAGCAGGCAGCGCATTTACAAGCCTTGTCACACAGTTTTCAACATCATTGTTCCAGATAATTCTTGTTCAGTATATTTTCAAATTCAAAGTTAATTACCGTTTCTTAATGTCGCTTGCGGTGTTTGTTGCAGGCGTTGTACTGGCCGGATTTGCTTCCAGAAAATTTGGGTTCGACTGGAAAACAAACCTGCTGATGATGGCGGCAGTTAGCGGATTGCTTGCCGTTGCACTGCGTATTATCAATTTCAGGAGTATGTTCAACATTATTAAAAATGGGTAAGAAGAAATGTTGGAGGTTAGATGTTGGAGGTTGGATTTTGGACGAGGGATGTTAAAGCAAATAGTGCATAGATCATAATTGAGAATGCAGGATTAAATAAATTTTCATATTTTTGGCAACTCTTAATAAAGGTAAAAGTTTGCCTGTTGGTTGCTTTAAATTGAAGAACTTATTAATAACAAAGTTTAGAGTGAAATGAATAAAACACAAGACAACAAAGATTTTAATTCAGTCAACCTGATTTCGTTGATTTATAATTGGAGGAAACTGCTGATCATAATAGCAGTGGTGGCTATCGGGGCATCCTACGTGTTTACGATGCCATTTTTTATAGCGCCAAAATACAAGTCCACCGTGATCATGTTTCCTACATCAACCAATTCCATTTCAAAGGCGCTGATGACCGACAACGGCGGCGGAAAGCAGGACATCCTTGAATTTGGAGCCGAAGAACAGGCCGAACAACTTTTGCAGATATTAAATTCAAACAAGATCAGGGCAAGGGTTATTCAAAAATACGACCTGCTGAATCACTATGAAATTGATGCAGATTCAAAGTATAAAAACACGCTGCTTTACCAGGAATATGAAAGCAACATCAGTTTTATGCGCACCGAGTTTATGGCTGTTGAAGTAGTGGTTTATGATAAAGACGCCCAAATGGCTGCCGATATTGCCAACGATATTGCTGCTTTGCTCGATTCAACAAAGGATGCCATGCAAAAGGAAAGAGCCATCAAGGGTTATAAGATCGTTGAAGTGGAGTACAACAAACTGAAAACAGAAACCAAGCAACTTGAAGACTCGCTTACTGAATTAAGAAAACTGGGCGTTAATGATTACGAAACACAAGCCGAAGCTTACAACACACAACTTGCAATCGCCCTTTCGCACAACAATGCCAGCGGCGCCAAAGCGCTGGACGAAAAACTAAAAACCATTTCGGAATATGGCGGCGCCTACGTTTCGCTGCGCGATGAACTGGAAAATGAAAAGAAACAATTAAGTGTTCTTAAAACAAAATACGAGGAAGCCAAGGTTGATGCTGAGCAGGAGCTTCCGAGTAAATTTATTGTGAACTCAGCATACAAAGCAGAAAAGAAATCATACCCGGTCAGGTGGCTCATTACAGTGGTGTCAACAATTTCATCGTTGTTGCTGGCTTTCCTGGTGATCATTATTTTTGAAAATATAAAAAGAAAAAAGTTCACTTTTAGTTGAACTTCTGTCGAACCTCAGGAAGTTTCTGCTGAACCGGAAAAGGTAATTGTAACCACTGACAAAGCAGAAAGCAGCGGGGGACAAATATTTCATGAGGTTGTGCCTGAAATCAGAAGGCAGGAAAAGAATTATGTAAAAAAAGTAAAGTTACCAAAGTTATCGTCTGTAAAATTCACTAAATGGCCAAAAGAAATTAGTTTTGATATGGAAAACATTTTTACAAATACAAACTTGTTCAAGCTCATAGTCAAATGGAGAGTTAGTCTTATTGTCTTTATGTTGCTTGCTGTTGCACTGTCGGTTTTATTTTCCAGTTCATGGTTTATCAAACCCAAATATAAGTCAACGGCTATCCTGTACCCATCGAATCTCATTCCCTATTCTTCAGAGACTCCCACCGAGCTGATGTTGCAAATATTCCGTTCCGAAGACATCCTCGACAGCATGATACAAAAATTCAATCTTGCATCACACTATGACATTGATAAAACTGAAGATCATTACTACACCCGACTGATAAAGGAACTTGAAAGCAACGTGGATGTCCGCAAAACGGAATATGAATCGGTCATTGTTGAAATTCTTGATTACGAACCCGAGACTGCCTGTAAAATGGTGACTGAAATGGTCACTCTTTTCAACAAAAAAGCAAGAAGGATGCAACGCGAAAAGTCGCAGGAAGTACTCAAGATCGCCGAAACCCAGTTGTCAAAAAAAGCAAAACAAATTGATTCACTCCAGGTGAAACTTGATAGCTTAAGGATCAAATACGGCATTCTCGATTACGATGTTCAAACCAAAGAAGCTTTAAGGGCCTATTACAAAGAAATTGGTGATGGTGGAAAAAACCCACCGCTTTCGGGTACAATTGACAATCTGAAAACAAAAGGCGGTGAGTATTTACTGTTAAGCAACATGTTTACATCTGCCACACTTACCTATGGCAAACTGAAAGATGAATATGATATTGCCCTGCGAGATGTCAACAAAGAACTGACTTATTCCAATTATGTCACCAGCCCTGTTCCTGCTGATAAAAAGACATATCCCATCAGGTGGCTTATTGTGCTTACCAGCCTTGTGTCAACATTTGTGTTAGCCATCATTATTATTATGATCCTTGAAAATATCAGAAATAAAAAGAAAGTTATTAATCAGTAATAAAAGTTGGCAGTGGCAGGTGCAGTCTCTTATTAACCTGATGAATCAACGAACAACAAACAACTAACAACAAACGACTAACCATACGAGTGCTTGACAAAATTAAAATAAAATGGGTCTATGGTATCTGTGCAATTTTCATTGTGCTGAACTGCATTTTTATTGTCAATGAATTCTATTGGTTTTCTCTTTTGCCGGTTCTCATTCTTTTTACGCTGCTCTTTATTTTCTCTCTTGATATCATTCTGCTTCTGATCGTCTTCTTCACTCCTCTTTCCATATCCCTGAGTGATTTCGACCTGAATCTTGGCATCAACCTGCCCACAGAGCCATTACTGGCGGCTACCTTATTGCTTTTTATCATCCGCCTTATTTACAATCGCAGGTTTGACGGAAAGATCACGAGGCATCCGGTCAGCATCGCCATCATCATTTATCTTTCCTGGTATTTGATGACCACAATTACCAGTACTTTACCTGTGGTTTCTCTCAAACACTTCGCTGCTCAGCTTTGGTTCATTATTCCTTTTTATTTTTTGGCGACCCAGTTATTCAAAGAACGCAAAAACATCAGAAGGTTTGTGTGGATGTACCTTTTTTCATTTATTATTGTAATTTTCTACACCACCTACAACCATTCACAATATGGTTTTGATGAAATAACCTCACATTGGGTAATGACTCCATTTTTTAACGACCATACTTCTTACGGCGCATTACTGGCGATGTTCCTTCCTTTTACACTCGGTTTCTCATTCGATAAAAAACTCAGTAAAACACAGCGGGTACTTTCATTCGTTGTGTTTTTGGTCTTCGTCATCGCAATAGTGTTATCACATAGTCGTGCTGCATGGGTGAGCCTTGTTGTAGCGCTGATCATTTTCCTTATCCTGAAAATGAAGATCAACTACAAGATCGTGATCATAACAGTGGTTGTTTTAACCGGGATATACGCATTGTATCGTTTTGAGATATTCATGAAACTCCAGAAAAACAGGCAGGATTCTTCAAAAGATTATGTCGAGCATATACAGTCAATTTCCAACATCTCTACAGATGCTTCTAACCTTGAGCGCATCAACCGCTGGTCATGTGCACTTCGCATGTTTAAAGAGAAACCTGTCTTTGGATGGGGTCCGGGAACGTACCAGTTTAAATATGCTCCATTTCAACTTTCGCAGGAAAAAACCATTATCAGCACCAATGCCGGCGACCGTGGCAACGCACACAGTGAGTATATCGGTCCTATGGCAGAAATGGGAGTCTTTGGTTTGCTTTCCGTGCTGGCAATAATTGTATTGATCACATACACGGCCGTGAAGGTTTACAAACGATCGGATTCAAGTGAAGTAAAATTCATTGTTCTGATGTCTATCATTTCACTTTACACTTATTTTGTTCACGGGTTTTTGAACAACTTCCTCGATACAGATAAAGCTGCCGTTCCTTATTGGGGACTCATGGCCTTAATAGTAACTCTCGATGTTTACTACCTGAATAAACCGAAAGTTGCTGAATTGAATGCCGAGGCAGACACGGTGCAGAAGGCTGAATAAAAAAAATCCAAGTCTCAAATTCCAAATTCCAAGGGGAGCTCCGTTCTGAGCGTGGCACCTCTTGGGACTTGGACTTGGATCTTGGGTCTTGGAATTTGAGACTTGGAATTTGGATCTTGGAGTTTTAAATAACCCCTGTTGATTTCAGCTTGTACTCAATCTCCGGAAGCCTGCTCCCTGCGGATATTTCTTTCCATTTGCGTCTTACTTCGCCAACAGGAATTCCCCAATAGGTTTTTCCTGCTTCCAGTGATTTATCAACACCGGAAAGAGCAAGAACCACGGCGCCTTTGCCAATTACAAGATCTTTATTCACCGAAACTCTTGCCCACAGAATAACATCATCATGAATAGTTGTAACGCCTCCAATGGCACAATGTGAGCCAATGAGTACATTCTTCCCGATCACACAGTCATGCCCGATCTGAACATGGTTGTCAAGTTTGGTTCCTTTGCCAATTACTGTGTCGCCTGAAACACCTTTATCAACTGAAGTAAGAGCGCCTATTTCCACATTATCTTCAAGAACCACGCGTCCGCATGATTCCATTTTATAATAAGCATCAGGTTTTCTTTTGTAATAATAAGCATCAGCGCCAATCACCGAGTTGCTGTGAACAATAACATTGTCACCAAGCACAGAATGATCATAAATCGTTGCATTCGCATGGATGATGCAATTCTTTCCGATAACCACATGATTGCCTATAAAAGCGTTTGGCTGTATAACCGAACCTTCGCCAATAACCGCGCTGTCGCTGATAGATTTTGATGAAGATTCAAATGCCCGGTATTTTAAAACAATAGAGATATAATCACGAAAAGGATCATCCGAAACAATAAGCGCTTTTCCTTCGGGACAATCAACTTCTTTGTTGATAATGATCGTTCCGGCCTTTGATTCCAGCACTTTCTTATAATATTTGGGATGGTCAACATAGGTGATGTCGCCTTCCTCTACTTTATGAATTTCATTAATTCCACTAATGATGTGGTTAGGATCGCCAATAAACTTTGCGTTCATCATCCCCTCAATTTCCTTCAGCGTCAAAACAGGTTGTAGTTTCATTTAAAAAAATGTTTGTTGTTTGTAATTTGTTGTTTGTTGTTTATTGCTAATTGCTGGGGTTTATGTTCAAAGTCAAATGTTCAAAGTTGAGGTTATTGCCACTGCAACTGCCACTGCTGCGGTTAACAATCACCAATCACTTATTTCTATTATTTTACTCTTTCTGAATATGTATTTGTGCGTGTGTCCACCCTGATCTTCTCGCCCTCATTGATGAACAGAGGAACGTTTACTGTGGCTCCTGTTTCAAGGGTGGCTTGTTTTTGGGCGTTGGTGGCTGTATTCCCTCTCATTCCCGGCTCTGTGTAGGTGATGAGCAGGTCAACAAATGCAGGTAGTTCGCAAAACAACGGGCTTTCAGTTTCGGCATGAACGACTATTTCCACACTTTGTCCTTCTTTCAGGAACTGTGGTGAATTGATCAATTCTTCCGGAATATTCACCTGTTCAAAAGTTTCGTTGTGCATAAAATTATAGCCCGATTCGTCCTTGTACAGGTATTGATAAGGTCTGCGTTCCACTCTTTGAATATCAATTTTTGCTCCCGACAGGAAAGTGTTTTGCAATACTTTGCCGGTTTTAATAACCTTGAGCTTGGTGCGTACAAATGCGCCTCCTTTACCTGGTTTCACGTGTTGAAATTCCACTACATAGCAAAGGTCACCATTGAAATCAATACATAAACCATTGCGAATATCTGCTGTTGTTGCCATAAAAATGTGTTCGTGTTAAATTTGGTCGGCAAAGATAAATCAATTATACAAAACTGCAATAGAATAAAATTCCGGAGTGTGATTGACCTTTGACCTTTGACTAATGACTAATGACTATTGACTATTCTATCTTTCATAATTCAGCCTCGAGTATCCTTTCATGATCCCCCTGCTGGAGTTGTTGATAAACGAAACTATCTCGTCTCTTTCAGGTGTGGCGGGCATTTCGGCATCAATAATTGTCAAAGCCTGGCTCACGTTGTATGATTTCTGGTAGATCATCCTGTAAATTTCCTGTATCTCATTTATTTTTTCGGCAGTAAAGCCTCTTCTTCTTAACCCGATGGAATTGATGCCGACAAATGACAACGGTTCGCGTGCTGCCTTGGTGTAGGGAGGAACATCTTTTCTTATCAATGAACCGCCTGATATCATCACATGGGCGCCGATGTTGCAAAACTGGTGAACGGCACATTGTCCGCCCACTATTGCATAATCGTCAACATTAATATGCCCGGCAAGCAGAGCAGCGTTGGCAATGATACAATTCTTTCCGATGTTGCAGTCGTGTGCAATGTGGGCGCAGGCCATGATCAGTGCATTGTCGCCTATCACCGTTTCGAAGCTGGCCTTGGTGCCGCGGTTTATGGTTGCAAACTCACGGATGGTCACATTGTCGCCTATGCGTGCAAAAGTTTCTTCGCCATTAAATTTAAGATCCTGCGGAATGGCTGAGATCACTGCGCCGGGGAATATTTTGCAATTCTTCCCGATGCGCGCTCCTTCCATGATGGTGACATGCGAGCCTATCCAGGTGCCTTCACCTATTTCTACATTTTTATGAATGGTAACGAAGGGTTCGATCACCACATTGTTTGCAATTTTTGCCTGGGGATGTACGTAAGATAAAGGCTGGTTCATAATTATCTGATTTTTGTTATTTGAGCAATAAGTTCGGCTTCCATCACTATTCTGTTGCCAACAAATGCGGTTCCTTTCATGTGGCAGATGCCCCTTCTGATGGGGGTTATCAGCCGCAGATCAAAAATAAGCGTGTCGCCGGGAACTACTTTGTGGCGGAATTTTACATTGTCAATTTTAAGAAAATAGGTGTTGAAATTTTCAGGGTTTGGCTTGTCGTGAAGAAAAAACACTCCTCCTGTTTGGGCCATTGCTTCAACCTGCAAAACGCCGGGCATTAAAGGCTCGGCAGGGAAATGTCCTGTAAAAAAGCCTTCGTTCATGGTGACGTTTTTAAGTCCTATCACCCTGTCTTCCGATATTTCGAGAATCTTATCCACCAACAGGAAAGGGTAACGGTGCGGAATAATATTCTTTATCTGGTTGATGTCGTAAACCGGTTTGATGTTGATATCGTAAGGGTAAACATCTTTTTTCCTTGTTGATTGTCTGATAAAATTTTTGATCAGTTTGGCAAACTCCACATTGGCGTGATGCCCCGGACGGCTTGCAATGATGTGGGCTTTTATCGGCGTACCTATCAGCGAAAGATCGCCAATAACGTCCAGCAGTTTGTGGCGTGCCGGCTCATTGGCAAAGCGCAGCTCCAGGTTGTTCAGTATTCCTTCCTCCAGCACTTCCACTTTATCCCTTTTAAACAGGGATGCAAGGCGGTCAAGTTCTTCATCGGAGATCACCCTGTTCACAAACACAATGGCATTGTTGAGGTCGCCGCCTTTAATCTGGTTATTGTTCACCAGGTATTCAAGTTCATGCAAAAAAACAAAGGTGCGACACGATGCAATTTCATCAGCAAAATGATCAAGGCCGGGAATGCTGATATTCTGGCTTCCCAAAACCCTTGTTTCAAAATCAATCATCACCGACAGTTTAAACTCATCGGAGGGTATGGCGATCATCTCCACCTTTTTCACAGGGTCGTTGAAGCAGATATTTTCTTTGAGGACAAAGTATTTTTTTTCAGCTTCCTGTTCCACAATACCGGCATAGAGCAACGCATCCACAAAATCTTTTGAACTTCCGTCGAGGATGGGAGGTTCGGAGCAGTTGATCTCGATCATGATGTTGTCAATTTCAAGACCGGCAAGGGCTGCCAGCGTGTGCTCCACTGTCTGAATGCGTACACCGTTTTGCTCGATGGTAGTTCCACGCGAAGTGTCAATCACATTGTACACATCGGCATCCACAACGGGCCGGCCGGGAAGGTCGGTTCTGCAGAATTTATATCCGTGATTTTCGGGTGCAGGCAGAAAGGTAATATTGACTTCTTCACCCGAGTGTAAACCAACACCTGACACAGTTGCAGGCGATTTGATAGTTCTTTGTTTCTTTATCATACGCGGCAAAAGTATTAAAATAAAAAAGACTGACAAAATGAATGATAATTTAATGGTTAAAATTACTTTTTTTGGTTTAATATTTTTAAAAAAACAGAGAGTATTTGAAGGGTTTGAAGAGTTTGGAGGGTTTGGAGGTTTTGAAGGGTTTGAAGGGTTTGTGGTTTGTTGTTTGTGGTTTGTTGTTCCGTGGAAATTTACATTTTACATTTTTCTGCTTTACATTTTACATTTTTTTTATTTTTGATTTAAGATTTTGTTCAAAGTTCAAGGTTGAGTCTGCTCCGAAAAGGAATAAAACACAAAAATGCCGCTAAGCCGCTAAGACATCAAGATACGCAAAGCATTGAAAAGCAAGTTTGTTTTTTTGCGTAACTTTGAGCCTTTGAGCCTTCGCGGCAAGAAAAAGACTTATCGGAGTGGCCTCAAGATTAGAGAATGACTATTGACGATAAATAGTGCTTGCACGGAAACTACCATTTTTGATGGCGGGTTACTTTTCCAAAGTTTTCTTCACTTTGGAAAAGTTTGTTTTGTATTGTTGAGACTGCTCCGAAAAGGAATAAAACACAAAAATGCCGCTAAGCCGCTAAGACATCAAGATACGCAAAGCATTGAAAAGCAAGTTTGTTTTTTTGCGAAACTTCGAG
>CAISZK010000162.1 GCA_903889915.1 uncultured Bacteroidota bacterium | reverse complement strand
AGTTCCCTGGGAAGAGATGTATTATCTTAGGAACAAAGTTTCTCACGAATATCACGGAATTGATTATTCAATTATCTGGGATGTTGCCACCAATTACCTGCCTGAGAATAAAACGGAGATCGATAAAATAATCGATTTAGAATAATCCGATTTTTAAAAAGTTGCAACCTTTTCATTCACTCTTCTGATCCGTGTTTTGACCAATGCCGTCAAGGTTTTCGAAAGTGGGGAAACAAAAAAAGAGGTCGAAAATGACCTCTTGTCCTGTATGGCTCCCCTTTCATTCGAAAGTTGCGACCGATTTTCAACTGTTGTAAGGATGCAATGTATTATATGTCAATGAGATGATTTATGGTGAAGTAGATCATAACTTTTTTCCGGTCGTAGGAATTGAGCTGTTGACTATTTCAAGAGTAACATTTTCAAACCAAATTTGACCTGTTCCGTTCAGCAGAGCTCCATAAACAATTTGTTTTGCATTAAACGGGACGTCTAATACCAGGTCGTATTGTTTCCAGTCATTAGTTCCAATTATTGACCTATCTGTTTTTCCATCTTTCATATTGTCGAAAGCCAGCACTTCACCTTCTTTTTGACCATCTACTCTAAACCAAAATCCAGCCCAATGAGGAACTTCTTTTGTTTTTAAGGAGCCAGTCAAACGAACTCTTTTTCCAAGGTATTGGGTTGGAAGAATCAAAGTTGCTGAAGCTCCGAAAATTTTATTATCATCTATTTTATCAACTGATTTGATAGTCATTGCATCTTTACCATATTTCCCCGAACCTTTATCTACCCCCATTTGATATTTGTTGTTGTGGTTACCAGTAAGAACCCAACCTTTAGTGATGTCAAAAGATGAAAATGTTAAAATCATTCCAATCAACAATACTCCTGTCAAAAATCTTGTTTTCATAAAAATACAATTTACGTTTTCGTGCCTACTATGTTTGTCGGTTTTCAGCTTCTCCGATTTTATTATGTCGTAGTTTGACTTTTGTTCTATATTAGGTGTCGGTACTCCTAGGTCTTGTATAAAATCCATTAGAAAAAAAGTAATGTTAAAACATTGCACACAACAACGTATTAACAATCAATAACTAAACATTAACCTATTTTAACTAACCTGCTTTCAATCCCCGGACAAAACGAACAACCATTCCGTGTTTTGTAGACGTTTTGGTTCACATGACGTGAATTTTCTGAGTAGTTGACCTGTCCATACTTCATTTGGTAATTGGCATAGGTACCAACCAATATTGGAAACAAATAAAATGATTATCTTTGGATATGATTTCTAAAGCTGAGATAATAACCAAATTGCAGGAATTGAAGCCAACGCTTCAAACTGATTTTTCTGTTAAGGAGATTGGATTGTTCGGTTCGTTTTCTGATGACACTTTTAATGAAGAGAGTGACATCGATATTCTTGTTGAACTTTACCAACCTATTGGTTGGAAGTTTTTTTCGCTTGAAATTTTTTTAGAGAAGACATTTGGGCGAAAAATCGACCTTGTGACAACAAGTGCGTTGAAAGATCAGATAAAAGATAGAATTTTAAAACAAGTTAATTACTTGTAGTTTGAAAATGGAGATCCGTACCTATCGGATGTTTTTGGAAGATATCCAGTTGTCGATGCAAAGAATTTCTGAATACATCGAAGGATATGATTTCATCAAGTTCAAACTGGATTACAAGACAGTTGATGCTGTTGTTCGTAATTTTGAAATCATAGGTGAAGCATCCAAAAAAATCCCAAAATCGGTTAAAGATAAATATCCACAAGTTCCCTGGGAAGAGATGTATTATCTTAGGAACAAAGTTTCTCACGAATATCACGGAATTGATTATTCAATTATCTGGGATGTTGCCACCAATTACCTCCCTGAGAATAAAACCGAGATCGATAAAATAATCGATTTAGAATAATCCGATTTTTAAAAAGTTGCAACCTTTTCATTCACTACTCCGATCCGTGTTTTGACCAATGCCGTCAAGGTTTTCGAAAGTGGGGAAACAAAAAAAGAGGTCGAAAATGACCTCTTGTCCTGTATGGCTCCTCAGGTAGTCCCGATAGCTATCGGGATTGAACCTATGACCTACGGATATTTTATTATTAGATTTTCAGAGATTTCTGGGAATTCTTTAATATCGAAGATATACTTGCGGCTTTTCATCTTTTTAATGTGACTTTCAATTTGAATGGCTTGAGTCCGCGAATTACATGGGATAGAATGAAACAATTTCCAATCATTTGCTCTGCTGGTAAATGAATCCTCAAATTGCTTTTCTGTATGCAATAGCAATCGTTCATTTAGATCCTTTGTTTGACCTATGTAAAACCGATCCAATTTTTTGCTGTAAAGAATATATACTGAATATCCCATACCTAAAAGTACAAAAAAAAGCCAGATTTTCATCTGACCTTTGTCTGCTCCTCAGGTAGGACTTGAACCTACGACCTACGGATTAACAGTCCAGCAAGTTACAAACTTATGAAATCTATGGGTCTCGAATTAGACACCTACTTACAATACTTTACTCAAAAACTTCCTTGCTCAAAGTTAAAATATTTACTTTATTTAAATGCTTGTCCCGGGACAGGATAATAATTTGTTAATTAAGGTGCTCAAACTAATAAGCACCGCCTAAATGAATATTGTTAACACCATCACCTGCAATCTTTGTAACATTGGTTCCATCAAAATTGCAACTATACAAATCTCCATGAACCGAACTCCCAGAACCTGGGCCAGCAGTAAAAAAAATCTTCTGTCCATTAGGAGACATTGCAGGAACAGGCTCAAAAAAGTTTATACCATTAGGTAAAGTAATATTAACTTTGGCAGCACCTGATCCATCATAATTACACACCCAAATCTCATAAGTCCCATTGTTTGCTTTGGAATAAATGACTTTATTTATTTGTGCTGTACTATTTCCATAAGGGACAGAAATCACGCCACTACTAGTTACATTTAATCCAGATCCTACTATGATACCTCCTAATGTAGTTGTGGTGGCAGGCGGTAATGTGAAACTGCCTCCTGTTTGGGCAGTTGCATCTTTTTGACAACTGATCTGAAAAAGAGAAATTGCTATACCAAAACAGGATAAGACAATAGCACTCATTAAAAGTTTTTTCATGATTGAGGGTTTAAGTTTGTAAAATTTCGAGAATCATAAATGCTAAATCACTGACTGTCAGATTTATTGGCAGTTAATGCGTTTAAATCTAAGCATTTAATTGTATTGAGATAAGCTTTCATCATCTCTTCTTCACTTGTAAATACTCTGACAAACTCGTGACGTTCTTTTGTTACACTATTGACAGAATATCTGTTATTGATGATATAAAATGGCAGTTTGGCTGTCTGTAAAGCCAGATTGAATACGTCTGGATATTTTCTCACTATATGTCGTGGAATGAATACTTTTAAACCTCCATGTGATACTCCATAAAAATTGTACGTATTGAACTCCCCAGATACAATAGTATTTAAGTCCATATCTAGGTCTTTTTGTACCTCTGATACAATATCATCAGCCTTGACAATAACCGACATCACATCAGTAATCCTCTGAGTCGTGTCTTTCATGATAAGTTCTAATACTACACCATCTGACTCTATTATTACGACTCCTTCTTTTACAATAACATTCATTGCTAATCGAATAAATGGATAGTTTTAATCTTTTATGCAACGGACATAACCGCCATTACAATCAAAGCCAAATCCTCGTTGAAATTTTGCATTTGCAGATTGAACATAATAGCCAGATATCCAACCTCCTACTACAGGTGTAGAACTGTTCCATGTGCCATATGTTCCAATATTAATATATGCAACAGAACAGTCACGAGCACCACCTGGAAGGCCAGTAAATCCTGTTTCGTTTGTTGCTCCGGTATTAGGACTTGCCCAATGGGCTGTTCCTGATTCCTTGACTTTACCGCCAGCAACATTTTCACCACCTAAAAAATTTATTAAGGTCGTCCATTCAGCATCATTAGGAATATGCCAACCTGATGGACAAATGCTGCGATTATCCATTGTTGTGTAGTAATTGTAAATTGCTCCGTAAGTACTTTTGTAATTTGCATCATCATTGTACCAGCAATATCCTCTCAAGGTTGTTTTGGTCCAATATGGAATGGGATCACCATTTCTGAATTTAGTCGTCTTTAGGTTTTCAACCATCCATACCTGGGTGCCAATTGTAACAGTGTGATAAAAGTTGCCATCAACATCAAGAACAAGACCAAGCTGAGTTAATAATAATCCAAATTGTAATGACAAACTACTTAATTGGCTGTTAGATAAAGACAACTTAGAATAAATATCAGCAAGACTTGTGTTAGTATTAGTTTGTTGGGAATTCAATGTCGCAACCTGACTTAAGATTGAGGCAAGCTGCGTTTGGATTGATGTCACTGTTGTACTTAGCCCATTAACTGCATTGCTTGTCGTAGTCTGCTGAGAATTTAACGTCGTAATTTGATCTTGAATTGTTTTAATCAGGGATTGAATTGAAGCAATAGTGGTTGTTTGACCAGCCACAGTAGAATTTGTTGCAGTAAGTTGGGTGTTTAGCGTTGTAATTTGGCCAGATATCACAGCCAATTGTGCCTGTAAAGTCGTTATTGAGGTAGTCAGACTGGCCAATGTATTATTTGTTGATTGAAGATTCGCATTGGTCACTTTTAAAGCAGCTGCTAAGGAATCACGACTGGCTCTCAGAGCATTTATATCAGCTGAATAATCTTTTGGCTGACAAGATGTGTTAGATAATGCCACTACTATTGTTAGGGCAATCAAAAGGCGGAATATCATTTTCATTTCGTTGGTATTTATGGCTTGAAAGGTAAATTGCTCGTAAAATGAGCAGCGTTTGGTTAATTTCTTTGTCAAGTATCCACAAAAAAACAGCGTGGAACTAAACCATATTCGCTTTCGAGGTACTGGTATACCCTGCAACAAATAAGTAAAGCCCACGCCTTGGCGTGAGCGTTTATACTTATTATTCTTGTTGCATTTAAAAAATTACCAGTTTTCGAAAGCAAGAATAAAAGCTTAACGCTTCTATATTTTAAAAAATGTTCGGTTTCTTATGAATTGATCATAGGCATTTGGTTTGAAGATTATCAAATGTAACAATTATTCGATGGTCTTGTTCCAGAGAAGAAAAAAAGCAGGCAGAAATATGAAAAGCGAGCCCCTGTCATTTTATTATTTACAGTCAAACTAAATCGTTACTTATTCATTTCGCCAGCATCCCATCCATAAAAGTCTCCATAAAATCCTTGATCCTGGACAATATGCGTTCTCCAACTGACTTACGTTCCAGAATGGAAGGTTTGTCCCCTTCGATCAGATCCAGCACATCATCCCTAAGTGGTTCACGTTCTGAGAATAGGTAGTTTTCGATGACCCTTTCCACCTTAAAGTTAACAAGATTTTCTTCTTTGCACATTTGATGGAAAGCTTCCAGTTGCTCCTTGGTCCAGAATTTGTCAAACTCTTCAGGGATATCATCTGCATCATCAATGCCTGGCAGGTTTTCCAGGATAAACTTCTCAATAAGTTCCCTCTTACTTCTCAGATTTGCCTCCCCGGCCAGCAGGTCAACAATCTCTTTCTTACGTTTCTCCACATCATTGGGATCTGCACTCTTCAGATTTGCCAGCAACTTCAGGATGTAGGCCACATTGATTTCGTCACGATGAATAAGCTCCAGTTCAAAATCAACATCTTCCAGTATGGATACTTTCTCCTTAAGGTGATTGGTTTTGACCTTGTCCCACAGATCCAGGTACTTGCTCTTGTAATCTTCGAACAGTTGTTCCCCCATGGCAAGATCATTCCATTGAAAATCAGCAAAAGTGGTGAGAACGTTCTTCAGGCGCATCAGTTCACGAAATGCCTTGATAAATTCCAACTCCTGGTTTTCATCCTTCAACCTATTAACGCTGTCAACTGTGGGTGTAACTTTCAGCAGTTCAATAAATGACTGAGTGAACTTTGCCACATACTCCTCATATGGAGCTACAATTATAATGTCCTTGGCATCTTTGTTAGAAAATAGGGCAATGGCATTATCTGTGGCCTTCTTCAAGTTACGGAACACCACAATGTTTCCCTGTGACTTCTGTTCATTCAAAATGCGATTAGTACGTGAATAAGCCTGGATCAATCCATGGTATTTCAGGTTCTTATCGACGAACATTGTATTGAGCGTTGGGCTGTCAAATCCAGTTAAGAACATATTAACTACCAGCAGCAAGTCTACCTCCCTGTTTTTTACCCTCCTTGAAATATCGTTGTAATAGTTGTAGAAGGATTGGCTGTCCTTGGTGGAATAGGCTGATCCATACATTTTATTGTAGTGACCGATGTACTGTTCCAATTTGTCCCTGCTGTGTGCCTGCAAACCGTACAATACCTTCGGGGTATCTTCAGCTATCGATAATTCTTCCGGAATAAACCCATTTTCTTCTTTGTCATCCTCATTGGTAGCATAGCTGAAGATGGTTGCAATTCTCAAATTGTGCTGTCCTGCCTCCTTTTTAGCATGAAACAGATCGTAATATTTAGTCAGGGTCTCAATACTGCTGACACAAAACATGGAGGTGAAATCCTTGTTGTAGGTCTTTCGGCCATGGTTGGCAATGATGTAATCTGTGATCTTTTCCAGGCGTATGCTTGAATCCATCAACTCTTGGGTGTCAATGTCTTCTACTTCAATATCAACATTGTTTTTGCTTCCCTCTTTCTCCTTGTACCTTCCAACATATTCCACACTGAATTTCAGAACATTTTCATCTTTAATTGCATCAGTAATGACATATTTGTGCAGGCATTCCCCAAATAGTTCAGTAGTGGTACGTTTCCCTGCTTCATTTTTCACAGCGTTCTCAACGAATATAGGAGTTCCAGTGAAACCAAAAAGTTGAATGTTATTGAAAAACTTCTTGATCCTGGCATGTGTCTCTCCAAACTGGCTGCGATGACATTCATCAAATATGAATACAATACGTTCATCCACCATCTTATCCATCCTGTTGGTGTATTGCTTCTTGCTGATGGCAGAATTCAACTTCTGAATAGTGGTAACAATCAGCTTGGTTTCATCAGAAAACTGCTTTACCAGAGCATTGGTATTGTCTGTCCCATCAATGCTTCCCTTGCTGAAACTGTTAAACTCTTTGGTGGTTTGGTAATCCAGGTCTTTCCTGTCGACAACAAACACCACTTTCTTTACATGGGGAAGATTCATCAAAATCTGGCTGGCTTTGAAGGAGGTTAGGGTTTTCCCAGATCCAGTGGTATGCCAGATGTATCCATTTTTATTGGTGTTTTTCACCCTTTCTATCAATGCTTCCACAGCATAATACTGATATGGCCGAAGGACCATTAAGATCTTGTATGCCTCGCTCAGAACGATGTATTTGCAGATCATCTTGGAGACATGACAAGTGTCCAGGAAACAGAAACTGAACTGCTCCAGCTGTGTAATGGTCTTATTGGCTTCATCACTCCAATAGAAGGTCTGCTTGAAAGATTGGTACTTGTTGTTGGCGTAGTATTTGGTATTTACCCCATTACTGATAACAAAGATCTGTACGTATTGGAACAACCCTATGGATGTTCCAAAGGAATGTCTTTGGTAACGATTGATTTGATTGAAAGCCTCTTTCAGTTCTATACCCCTGCGTTTGAGTTCAATTTGTACCAATGGCAGTCCATTGATCAGCAAGGTAACATCATAACGATTTTTGTAAGAACCTTCCATGCTGACCTGTCTGGTAACCTGGAACTGATTCTGGCACCAATTATCCTGCTGGATAAATTCAAAATAGAGATGGTCCCCATTGTCACGAACAATGTGCTGCTTCTCCCTGAGTGTTTTGGCCTTTTCAAAGACAGTGCCTTTTGAAAGTATGTTCAGTATCCTGTCGAACTCCTTGGATGAGAATATTTTACTGTTGTGCCTCTCCAACTGTGATTTCAGATTCGACAGAAGATCCTTTTCCTCGTTGATGGTAACGAAGGTGTATCCCAGGGTTTGAAGCTGAGCGATCAGGTTATCTTCCAGTATTTGTTCAGGTTGTTTGGGCATTTTTTTATAACCAAAGAGCTTGCTTTCTCCAATCCAGCATTGATCCATCATTATCTGTTGGTATTCCTAAAAACTGGATAGGTACGTTCGAATATTTTAAAAAGAGCGTGTTTAAATTGTTTGTAAGGTGATTATTTGAATTTGCACTATTAAGTAGGTATTTCAATGTACACAAGAAATAAAAGGTTCTCTGATTATTATTAAATGAATTGGAGATCCAATCTCTTTGAGGTTTTATGAGAATATCAGGTTTAATGGCAAATACTCTATTCCATAGTCGTGCATGATGAGCACATATATTACGAACATAAGTTAAAGTATGCAACCAAGAGGTAAAAACATTGTAGTGCAATCCAAAAAAACTTGCGATGGCTTGCTTATCACTATTTTCTAATAATCCGTTATATAACCGTGATAACTCACCAATAGTCAATAACTCTATACACATCCAGGAAGGAGGATTTGTTGGGGAATGATACTTTTCCTTGTAATGTTTAATAAAAACCTCAGGGTGCTTTGAATTACAACTTTTCTGAATTATTGTTTGAAAGTCATGGTAGGGATTAATTTCTTCACCTAACTTATTGAAATGACTAGGTTTAAAAATTCCCTCTCTGTCTTGCCAGTGAGAGGAATTGTACTTCTGAACAAGCACATGATTCATTTGAGAACGTATAGCTACCTCAATTCTTTCAATGCAGTCAAAAACAAGTAGTCTTAACTCTCGATCAAATTTATAAAGGTCAAGAATATTGTTAAAACTTACACCTTCATTGAATTTGTTTTTAGATTGCTGATAGGACAGAAAATATGCACTCAAACGATAATAGCTGATCTGCTGTAAATATCTTCTAGCTTTTGTTTCGTCAGAGATCAACAAACCTCTTTCTAGTAATAAAGAAATTTGCTCATCATATGTTGTAGGTTGTTTCCTATATATCCTTCTCAGTTTCATGTTAGGCTATAAAAGAAAAAACCTCCCAAGTGTGCATCGTTGAGAGGCATGAGAGGTGTATTATCTTAAGTTTAAAGGACTTTCTTACATGTGATGCAATTCTTTTGAGAACCTTAATGCATTCTGTGGTTGCAAAAGTAATATAAGTTTTATATTTCACATCATCTTTTAATAAAAATGTTGCGTCTTCTGTTGAAACAAGTACTAAAGCATGTGTTGAATTAGAATCATGCGTACATTTTGTTGTAATCATTGGGAAACGCAAAATCTTAATCATTGTATCTTAATTAGTTAAACAAACATTTGTTGCAGTAGGCCTTTCTTATATTGTTCTGTTTTAACTATCTGCATGTCGCACTGGTTGATCTTCTCATCAATAGCAGACAGGAAGTTTGCGATTTTGGTTTGTTCATCAATGCATGGAAGAAGAATTTCAGTGCCAAAGTGGAAAAAACGGTGAAAATGACCACCTACTTTCAGAGTAAATTGACCACCCATTGCCGAAGCAAATTGACCACCTGTTGCCAATTCAAAATGACCAGTGGTTGCCGGAGCAAAGTGACCACCTAAAAACAATCCTTTTT
>CAISZK010000161.1 GCA_903889915.1 uncultured Bacteroidota bacterium | reverse complement strand
GGTGTAACACTTGCTATGATTGATGATGAGTGGAAAGAACATTTGCGTGAACTTGACGACCTGAAACAATCAGTTCAAAATGCTACCTACGAACAAAAAGATCCTCTACTTATTTACAAGTTCGAATCGTTTGAATTGTTTAAAAAGATGATTCAAAAAGTGAATAAAGATATTGTGTCATTTCTTTTCAAAGGCAATGTTCCTATTGATGATCCTGATGAAGTCCACGAAGCAGAAGCTCCTGAAAGAACAGACATGAGTAATCTGCAAACAGGTCGTTCTGATGTTCCTGAAAGTGGCAGTGGCGGAGGACAAGCAAATAAACAACCTGAACAACGCAGAACGGAGCCGGTGAGAGTTGAAAAGAAGGTTGGCAGAAATGACCCTTGTCCTTGCGGAAGCGGTAAGAAATACAAGCAATGTCACGGCAAAAATGAGTAATCTCATTTTGATCTTTCAGGTTGTTTATTGTTTATTTCTTTATGAAGCAAAATAGCATGAAAAAAACAACACTTTCCATACGGTTTAAAACAGCCCTGATGGCCGCCATGGCTCTTATGGTATGCCTTGTTTATTCCTGCAACTTTGCACAGGAAACTGATCTTAAACCAGGGAAAGACAGGTGGAGCATCAAAACAAGTATTCCGGACCATCAGGTAAGAAAAACCATTGCATTGATTGACCTGCTTAAGTTGCCCGCTCCTGTTGAAAATTATAACAGGAACCAATATAATGAAAACCGTATTGCCGATTCCGTGAAACTCAATGGTAAGTATTATAGGGAGGGTGATATCATTACAACATTTGGTTATATCCATTTGGTTGCTCTGGAAAAGGATGAAAAGAAAAGTGATGGAGATTACCATATACAGATACTTCCCGGTAAAGAATGGACTGATAGTTGCCTGATCATTGAAGTACCCTATCCTGAGTTTGTAAAAAATGATTCCGGGTTAAAGGACAGTGTCTCCAAGGCCAGAAATTTCGTTAATGAAACTATACTAAAAGGACACGACTTTAATACAAAAGGAAAAGCAATAACACCTGCTATCTATGTAAAAATAACGGGGCAATTATTTTTCGATGGTATTCATTTGAATAGCGGAACTCTCAGAGGAAAGCATGATAAGAAGACCAACAGACCCATGCACTCATATACCTGTTGGGAAATTCACCCTGTGATATCTTTTGAGCAGGTTAAAAACTGAAAATCTTCAGGAAAATTGGAAATTCAATTCTTCCAATTACTCAAAAAGAAAAGACAACTGGAAAATTTTTGAATTCAACCTTTGAATCGAATTGGTATAAACTGTGCCATCATACTTGATAAGGTTTTGCAAACCATACATCATTTTTAACTCAGTTGAAAATTTGAAGTAATCAAGATAAAAATCAAAGCCAACACCGAATTCATAATACAAATCATTCGCCTGTAACTTTACCAGATCATTATTTCTGGCTTTCTTTTTTGCCTGTGATGCAAGGTCCAGACTATACTGAAACCCTGTGATAACATAAGCCCTGACATTGTATAGCCGTTTTGATTTATATTTAAGCAACAAAGGAAAATCAAGAAATGTTGACTCTATTTTTTTCAAAGTCTCATTTGTTTTGTTGCCAACTTTTAGAGTATAATCAAGTATTCGTTCACCAAAAGAAAGTGTGGGAAGAAAACGCAGATCGGCATAATTTCCAAGTCTGAGATTAGAAACAATCCCAATATTAAACCCCCATTGAGGAGTTACATGAATGGCAAACAGTGAATCAAAAGAATGGTAATTTGGAACAGGATGCACTGCAAAATCCATCTTATTCACACATATTGAAAATCCAAAATGATACGGTTTTAAATCATATCTGGGCAGGTTTTCAATGTGGGGAACCTTTTGCGCGTTGACATAATCCGGCACACCTGTTATAAAAAAACAGGCTAACAAAATAAGATATAAAATGTGTCTTCTCAACAGTTCTGTATTAATAATTCAGGGTAACGAATAAATCTTCAAATTATTGTTTAACCTGAAAGTTTATAAATATTAAATTCAGAATTAAACTGGTCACTTTTAAACGATAATTTATTCTTAAAGTTATAAAAAAATCAAACTTTACTTTTCTTTTCAGCAATATAGATTGAACAAATACCACCACTGAGACGTTTGGCGCGATTCTTTGTAAAGCCAACCTTCTCCAGTATTCCTCTAAATTCTTTCCCTTGCGGAAATGAGATCACAGTTTCGGGCAGATATTTGTATGCCATTTTATTCTTTGAAACTATTTTCCCAATCAGTGGCAAAATATGCCTGAAATAAAACAGGTAAATTTGTTTCATTGGAAATGCTGATGGCACAGAAAACTCAAGGATTGCAGCTACACCATCATTTTTCAAAACTCTGAAAATTTCTTCCAATCCTTTATGAAGATCATTAAAATTCCTGACTCCAAAAGCGACTGTAACGGCATCGAATGTTGACTCAGCAAAAGGAAGATCTTCAGATGCTGCCTGTTTTAACGAGATCATATCGCCAATTTTTTTTCCTTCTATTTTTTTAAGTGCAACTTTCAACATCTCTTCCGAAATGTCAACACCTGTGACATGCTCAGGGTTCAGAGAAAGTGCTTCAATAGCAAGATCACCGGTGCCTGTTGCGATATCAAGAATTTGCTTAGGCTGAAATGGTCTTAGTAATTTTATTGTTTTTTTCCTCCAATGTTTATCACTACCTGCAGATAAAAAATGATTCAGGAAATCGTAGTTCGGCGCAATGTCATTAAACATTTGTCTGACATCAACCTCCTTCGGAGATAATTTGCTGTTTGATACCTGATGTTTTATTGTATTCAATTTTCTGAGTTAAGTTCATTAGGAAGCTTTAATTAGAATTATTGCAAATCAAAAATAAGAAGAGCAATTTTAAATCATAGTTAAAGCTTCCTTTAATAATTTTTTTTTGTCAACAGGAACAACGCCTACCTCTTCGCATACGAGACCTCCTGCAAGATTAGAAAGCGAAGCTATCAGAGACATTTCTAAGCCAAGCGCCAGACACAATGCAGCAACAGAAATAACAGTATCGCCGGCCCCGGAAACATCTGCAATATTCCTGATGTGTGCTGGAATAGTTTGCCTGAAAACAACAGTGTCCTTGTTTTTTTCTTTCTGACTGAAATAAACTCCGGCTTCAGAAAGCGTCACCATGATGTTGTCAATATTATTCTTTACCTGAAGTTCATCAACCGGATTTTTCAAGTCAGAAGGATCTTTCGGATTAAAATCGAGTTTCAGCCCCTCTTTTAATTCCTTCAAATTAGGCTTGAACAGAGTAATATTTTTATAACTCTTAAAGTTTCTCCTTTTGGGGTCGGCAGCAACAGGGATAAGCAACTTTGATGCAAGTCCGGCAACTTTATCAATGAGTGTTGATGTTATTACACCTTTATCATAATCTTCAAAAATGATGACGTTAATTTTTTCTTTCCGTATAAGATTTTCAATTGCTAAAAAAAGTTTTTCAGATTCATCATCCTGTACATTCGTATCCATCTCCTCATCCACCCTTAGCATTTGAGTGTTATTTCCGATCACACGGAATTTTGTAGTGGTGATCCTGTTTGGGCTTTTTACAATCCCTTCGTTGCTCAATCCCTGACTCTGCATTAATTGAATGAGGGTTTCACCTTTTGGTTCATCACCTATTACCGAACACAAAAAAGGTGTTGCTCCGAGTGCCTGCAGATTCAATGCTACATTGGCAGCACCACCAAGCCTGTTCTCACGTTTATTAACGTTTACAATGGGAACCGGAGCTTCAGGAGATATCCGCTCAACTTCACCCCACAGGTATGAATCTATCATTACATCACCAATCACCAACGCTTTAAGTGAGTTGAACTTTTCGAATATTTCAGTTATTTCAAGCGATGTCATCTTCTTTAGAGTGGTTATTTTAATTAAGTGAAAGTGTACAGAATTTTATATCCGAAAGATTAATCCCGCCAGAAAATGTAAAATCCAGATAGCAGTTCTCTCCTGATTTCTTATCAATTGAAATTTCGCTTTTACTCAATTCTTTATTTTCATTATTGTAAGCTGTCATTAGCATATTCCCTGCAAAATCTTTTTCAAAGTGAACAGCAAGTGAAATATCCTTTGGAATATTTTTGGATTTCATTCCTTTTTCAACCTTGTCGATTATTACACCAAGAGAAACAAATTCTCTTTTGGGAAAAACCCGAATATAAACAGGGCTGTTCTCATTATCTTCAATAAATCCGGAAATAACATCAGCATAGGAAGTGTCAACAGGGTTATCAAGATATTCAGGTGAGTTTGAGAATTCGTTATTAAAATGCCGGTTTTTCAAATCATATTTTTTAATACCATTCGAAATGTTGGTCATCAAAGGGCTTACAATACTTACCATTCCGAAAATGACAACTACAATAGAAGTTATCAGGCCTGCCGATCCACTTATCCAAAAGACTTTTTTACTTTGAACCAACCCGATAATTAAAAATGTCAAACCACCCAATCCTATTAATATTGCAAGGATTATTAAGAGAAATGGTAAAAACGAAAAACTTTCCATAAAGATATTTTTAAGATCGAAACAAAATTAGGAATTTAATTAAAGAAAATAAAAATGCCTGATAATTACCAGGCATTTTTTAACTGAAAATTATAATTATTTCTTCTCAGCAGGCTTATTGGCTTTGCATTCTGAAGGACTACATTTCATTTTCATACATTTTTCATTTTTCATGTGGCCTCCACATTTCATTTTCATTTTTGCACAGCATGAGTCGCCTTTTGACATAATGGAATCATTACACTCCATTAAGGAATCCATTCGCATCCCCATTGGCCCAAAAGGTCCCGGACCGAAGTGATGGAAACATTCCAGATCCGCTTTAATCTTGTGAGACACTAAATGCGCAGCTCTTTTGGCCGCACAAAAAACACCAGTGATCATCATAACAATCGCAATGAAGGTCATAATGCTTCCGCTAATTGTCATGCATTTCTTTTTAACAACCAATCCGTAGATTAGCGTAATCAGACCAGCTACTCCCAGCAATACTGAGACAACGGTCAACACGTATACCAGTATAAAAATTGAACTCATGGTTTTTAATTTTAGTTAAACATTTTATTAATTGGCGCAAATGTATATAAATATTTCAATATTACCAAAATATAAAATTCAACCAGCATCCCTTTTACTTTAAGTTTTTTTTTAATGCTTCAATCAATGCAAGTCATCCAGGGCAATTTTCAATCTTGAAATAGCCTTTGTTATTAAATCATTTGATGTGGCATAAGATAACCTGATGCAATTGGGGTCACCAAAAGCATCACCGGGAACGGTTGCAACATAAACTTTTTTCAAAAGATAATCACATAATTCAGGAGCATTAGAAATTTTTGTTGTCCCATCAATTTTCCCAAAATAGTATGAAGCATCAGGAAAAACATAAAAGGCACCCTGCGGAACATTGGTTTTTAAATTAGGGATATCTTTCAAAAGACTTACCACAAGATCCCTTCTTTCATGAAATGCCTTTAACATTGTTTTTACAGAATTAAGATCCCCTGAGAGTGCAGCAACAGCTGCTTTTTGAGCGATCCCACAAGCGCCTGAAGTTATCTGACCCTGCAGTTTATTGCATGCTTCGGCTATTTCAACTGTTGCGGCCATGTATCCGATACGCCAGCCTGTCATTGCAAAACTTTTTGAAACACCATTAACAATGATCACCCTCTTTCTGATATTTTCAAACTGTGCAATTGATTCGTGAACACCACTGAAATTAATGTGTTCATAAATTTCATCCGACAAAATAAATATCTGTTCATGAAGAGCGAAAACATCAGCGAGCGCTTTCAATTCTTCTTTTGAATACACCGAGCCTGTGGGATTACAGGGTGAGCTGAATATAAAAAGTTTTGTTTTGGGAGTTATCGCTTGTTCCAGTTGCTGAGGAGTTATTTTAAAATCATTTTCAATGCCGGCATTCACATAAACAGCGTTGGTTTCGGCAAGTTTTATTACTTCTTTGTAAGAAACCCAGTATGGCGAAGGAATTATCACTTCATCACCCGGATTAACCAGGCTCAGAACGATGTTTGCAATTGATTGCTTTGCTCCGGTAGATACAATAATATTTGCAGGACTGAAATCAAGGTTGTTTTCTCTTTTGAATTTCCTGCATATTGCTTCACGCAAGTCAGGGAAGCCACTTACTGGTGGGTAATAGGAGAAGTTTTGATCAATTGCATTCTTGGCTGCCTGCTTGATGTGATCAGGTGTGTTGAAATCGGGCTCGCCAAGGCACATATTTATCACATCCAATCCTTCTGATTTAAGTTTTGCACTTAACCTGGCCATAGCCAATGTTTCTGATTCTGAAAGGTTGTTGATCCTGTTTGATAAAGTACTCATAATATTAATAATTTAAAGTTGATAAAAGACAATAGAAATTCAAGCCTTGACAAAGATATAGAATTCTCATTCGAATTATCAAATTAAATTTTAAGTAGTATTGTTCAATAAAATTAGGATATTTGCAGAGAAGTAAAAAGTGTCTAAAGTGCCCTAAAGTGACTAGAGTGTCTAAAGTTGATTGAAAGAATAAATCCTAAAAATAAAAACAAATGAATGACCTGCTTGAAATTTTAAAATACGTGATCCCATCATTGGTGGTGATGGCAACTGCTTACTTTTTGCTGAAGCTTTTTTTTGACAACGAACATAAAAAGAAAGTCGCAGAAATTAAAATGGCCGGTTATAAGATCATCACTCCGATCAGGCTTCAGGCATACGAACGACTGGTACTTTTCATTGAAAGAATTTCGCCCGAAAGCCTGGTGATGCGCCTTCATAAATCCGAACAGTCATCATTGCAATTTCAGACAACACTTATTGTTTCTATCAGAGAAGAATTTGAGCATAACCTTTCGCAGCAGGTTTATGTTTCATCAGAAGCATGGGAGTTGATCAGAAATGCAAAGGAGGATATGATCAAACTTATCAATACCGCAGCAGCCAAATTGAATGACAATGCCTCTTCAACTGACCTCGGACAAAAAATATTTGAACTTTCTTTGGGCGATAAACTGGTTACGAAGAGTGCGCTTGAATTTCTGAAAAAAGAGATCAGGCAAGTATTCTAAGTGAAACTTTCAAAATAACTTCCCCCATATTATTTCATCGAAGTACGAATTTTTTACGAATTTACGAAGTACGAAAGCGCTGTCAGTTTCGTAGTTCGTATGTTCGTACCTTTTTTCGTAATTCGATGGAATAATGTTTTTGTGATTTTATTTTAAACTTTTTAATAAAGTTTTTATTCTACAATTTTCATTTCATCAATCAGTCTTTTTGCGCCAGCGTATTTGTCAATGATGAACAATGTGTAGCGTATATCAAGTGAAATGTTCCTGCATTCTGAAGGGTCAAACATAATGTCGCTCATGGTTCCCTGCCACACACGGTCAAAGTTGATGCCAATAAGTTCGCCATTGCCATTCAGTACAGGGCTGCCCGAATTGCCGCCGGTTGTATGATTGGTTGCAATAAAAGCTATGTGCATTGTACTGTCGGTTGAATATCTTCCATAATCTTTTTTCAGGTACAGTTCTTTCAACTTAGCGGGAACTTTATAGTCGGTAATTTCCGAATCTTCTTTTTGCATTACACCGGCAAGCGTGGTGTAGTCTAAATATTCAACAGCATCTTTGGGTTTGTAGCCATCCACTTTGCCATAAGCAACACGTAAAGTGAGGTTGGCATCAGGATAAAATTTTTTGTTGAGAAGCATTTCCTCCAGTCCGGAAATGTATATCCTGTATAGACTATCAAGTTGGTCGTTGTATTTATTGAACAATGGCTGAATATGGTTAATGCAGTTATTGTAGATCCCCGATGCCAGCACAAATTCAGGATCAGCGGCAAGTGTTTTCACTTTGCTTCGTTTAAAGTTTGCAAGCATTTTCTCAACTTTATCAAGCGATGTCAAGGTAGATTTTCCGTAAATGTAATCGGCATATTTTGCAATATCCCCTTTAAATTTATCCCTGATCACTGTCCTGAAAACCTCCGGTTGATAAAGAGTGTCGGCATCCTTATAATAGATACTCATCATAGCGATGAATATCTTTTTATCCAGCGCCTCATTGAAATTCTTGAAATATGATTTTGCAACGGTTTTTGATTGTTCGATAAACTTTGTGATGATAGTATCGTTCACCGTTTTGTCGTTGCATTTTTTAATGAGTGCATTATATCCCCAGGCATACCTGATGATCTCGTTGCTGATGCCCGCTTCCGCATAGTAGTCGTAGGCGAGCGCGACGGGTGTATAAGCAGCATAAACTTTTTCAAATTCTTTGAGAAGACCTCCGTATTTCAACTTTCTGCTGTCGTCTGCATTTACCCATGCAGTGAATTCAGCTTCCAGCGCTTTTTTCTTCGCAACGGCATCACCGTCTTTCAGCCCTTTACTTTCGCCTGCCCATTTTTTCCAGTAATTGGCCACACTCACATACTTTGATGAATACTGCAGTTTAACCAGTTTGCTTTCATTCATTGCAGCTCTCATCAGGTTGAGTTTTACATCGCGTATGCCTACCATCGTGGGGTCTTCCTTGTTGCCGATAAGATCCACGGCATAGGATGTAAGATATTCCTGTGTTCTTCCGGGAAAGCCGTACACCATTGTAAAATCGCCCTTCTTCACACCTTTCAAAGAAATGGTGAGTGATTTTTTTGGTTTGTAAGGAACGTTGGAATCAGCATACGCAGCAGGCTCATTATTCTTATCCGCATAAATTCTGAATACACAAAAATCGCCGGTATGCCGTGGCCATTCCCAGTTGTCGGAGTCGCCGCCAAAGTTACCAATGGAATTTGGTGGAGTGCCAACCAGTCTGACATCAGTGAACACTTGCGTAATGAAAAGATAATATTCGTTGCCGTAATAAAACGACTTCACTTTTGCTTTGTATTTGGTGCCTGTTGTTGCATTGCTTTCAATGATGGCAATATTCTTCTGAATAATCACAGTGCGCTGCACTTCGGTCATATTTACAGTAACACCGTTGAGTGTTTTAGATGTGACATCCTCCATGCTTACAAGGAAGGTTACAGTCAGTCCCGGATTCGAAAGTTCATCTTTGAGATCGGTTGCCCAAAAACCATTGGTGAGATAATCATTGTCGAGGGTGCTGTGCGACTGGATGGCGCTGTAACCGCAATGATGATTGGTGAAGATCATTCCCTTGTCCGATACAACTTCGGCTGTGCAGCCACCGCCAAACAAACAAACAGCGTCTTTCAGGCTCGATTTGTTGATGCTGTAAATATCGGCAGCAGTCAGTTTGAGACCCATGCTTTGCATATCGCTTTGATTGAGGTTTTCGAGCAGCATCGGTATCCACATACCTTCATCGGCCATTGCCTGATAAAGAGTAGCACACGATAGAAAGAGCAAAAGGAAAATTCTTTTCATAGTAAATGGTTTATAAAAATTAAGATTTGACAACTTTTTGAAAGTTGTCAAATCTGTTTTAAATTTGAATTAAATAACTGCGATCAGTGAAATTTCCACACCAACATCTTTAGGAAGTCGTGCTGCCTGTATGGTTTCGCGGGCAGGCGGGTTTCCTTGAAAATAGGTTGCATACACCTCATTCACCTTTGCAAAATTCTCCATATCCGAAAGGAAAATGGAGGTTTTCACCACATCCGAAAAATTCATGCGTGCCTCTGTGAGTATGGCTTGCAGGTTCAGCATTACCTGTTTTGTTTGCTCTGCAATATCACCCGTGACCAACTGCCCGGTTGAAGGATTGGTTGGAATTTGTCCCGAAACAAAGAGCATCCCTTTTTTTAAAATTCCCTGGCTGTATGGGCCTATCGGAGCGGGTGCATTCTTACTGTTTATTACTTTTTTCATGCCTGTTTTTTAATTTTAATAATTGCAAAATTACATAACCTGCAATTAACGGAAGGTAATAATTGAAGAATTTGTGATTTTTGATTTGAGATTTTTGATTTTTGAAATGACCAATGACAATAAATGACATGCAGCAAATGACAAAACGACCAATGACTTTTGACTAATGACAATTTGATCATTTTCCCACTATTCCAACGCGAAAAATGGCCGGAATTTTGGGCTTTTTCTTCTTTTTTTATGCCTTTTCAAAAACTATTTTGTTAAATTTTCATTCAATTTTTGACAAAAAACTTCTTTTTTTCCAATCAAAAAAATCATTGTAAATTTTCTCATTTTTTATTGTGTAAATAATGGACTGATTTTGTTTGCTGTATATGTGGCTAAATTGATTAAGATACTTTTTGCTTGAAATTTTATTTTATATTAAAAACAGATATTAATTTACATCCTTGAATAATTTTTTTAATAATTGTAATTAAATAACATACCTATTATTCAAAATGCGTATCTAATTTTTCACATCTTTTTGCATAAAAACATAAACATTGTTTTTCTAAACCGTTTTATTAAATCGGTTTAGCAGAATAAAAAGTCATGGTCGTAGTATTAATAATTCTCATAAACTTGATAAAAAAAAATTGGCAGTATTAAAAAGTGGTGATTTGATTTGTTTTTATTATTATTTTTGCTGCGAATTATTTTGCTTTTTTACGATTTGAAAATGATTACTAATTCGGGGCATGATTGTGATTTTCTTTTTAGAGAGAAAAAAAATAAGGTTAAAATTATTGGATTCGGCTATGGTTCTTTTTAAGGAATATTGATAGTATCTGCATAGCATGTTCTTCAATTATTCCCAAATAAATACTTCGATTTTTCAAAATATAAAAACGAAAATAAAAAAAATGAAACATCGGTCAGTCTCTACAAGATATCTTAGCGTCAGTGATACCAATCATCGGAGCAATGTGATGTATGACTGGGCATGTGATACCTATCATCTGGGTAATGTGATCTATGACCTGGCGAGTGATAGATGTCATCGGTGTCATGTGATCTATGATAGGGCAAGTGATAGATGTCATCGGGGCAATGTGATCAATGACAGCCTAAGTGATAGATGTCACCGGCGCCATGTGATCAATGACCTGACAAGTGATAGATGTCACCGGGGCGATGTGATCAATGACAGCCCAAGTGATAGATGTCATCGGGGCGATGTGATCAATGACAGCCCAAGTGATAGATGTCACCGGGGCGATGTGATCAATGACAGCCCAAATGATAGATGTCATCGGGGCGATGTGATCAATGACAGCGGAAAATTGACGTCAAGCAAATTTAGATAAAGAAAAGATAAAATAAAATTAAAAATAATCAATAGTTTATAAACAACATAGAAATAAACATTAAAATAATTACAAATTTAAATCTTATATTATGGGAAAAGTAGTAGTAAAGTTAAATTTAGCTCACAAGAGCAATGCAGTAGTGTTGGTAGATGCCGATAATAGTACAGCCGCCATGACAGGCAGCAGTCGCTTTTCGGCAGCCGAAATTGTGGCCCAGGTTCTTGCCACCAAAACAGCAACCAACACCTTGCGCGCCAAGATGAATGCACCAACATCGGACACAAAAACCGATGATATTAAGGTAGCAAGGGGTGTATTGGATTTTAATTATACCAAGCTCGGCCACCAGGTTGAGGGCGTGGCCAATGATCCTTCACTGCCCGAAGACGAACGGGTGGCAGTGGTGCATAGCGCCCAGATGGATGAAAAAAATCATAGTCATCCGCAAAAACATAAGTTTACAGTAAATAACATACTGCCTTTTGGCACAGCCCACGTTACTGCAGAAGGTGAAGCCAACGCCCACGAATGGGATTGGACACTGGATGTTGTTAACCTTCAGGACAGGGTTCATGCCGATTCAACCACCAAGGCAAATACTGATATTTTTGTTCCCAATGCAAAAAAAGGAACCGAAGTTGCTTTTTTCCACAAACCAATAATAGCCAAGAAAAAAACCGCCTGGGAAGGACCGATATTTTTGACGTTGGTGTAGGGAAGAAAATTGATCATTTTTTCAATACTAAGATCACAAAGAACACACAGAAACACAAAGTAATTTCTTAGTGTAGCTTTGTGCATTCATATAGAAAATAAACCAGATTACAAAAGTCTTAAAGACTTTTGTAATCTTGATTCCCTGCAGACAACAGTCAATGGTCAAGGCAGTGGCAGTGGCACCAGCAGTGCAATTATTCGTCAGACGACTTGGAGTAGTCCGATGAATTCTGCGGATGGTGGCAGTGGCGATGTCAATCAGAGGATTCTATTTCTGTATATCAACCAATAACGATAAGAAAATTTATTCACAGAAGCTAATAATCATGAAATAGCTATTATCTTTGCATTATCAAATATACACATGAAATGCAAAAAAGATTTTGCTTCACATTGATTTCTTTTATTACCTTCAATACATTGGGTTTGGCGCAGAATTTAGCGCCAAATCCAAGTTTTGAAAATTTCACATGGGAGACATATCCATCTGTTTGCGATACTTTTTGTTCATGTATTGATTGGTATTCACCAACGAATGGCACATCTGATTATTTTAATAAAAACGATAATTGCTTTCTTGACGACGGGGATGTTCCTTTAAATTTATTTGGGTATCAAAACCCTAAAACTGGAAAAGCTTATTGGGGATTTTTAAGTAGATATGTTACG
>CAISZK010000160.1 GCA_903889915.1 uncultured Bacteroidota bacterium | reverse complement strand
TGAAATACTCACCATATTTGATAAGTATTTCCCATAAGAAATTTTCATTTTGTTTTTTTTTGTTTTTTAGTTTGAAGAATTTTTAACTGTGATAAATTGTTTTTTGAAACAATTTGCAACACTGAGTCCCGCAAAATGTTTCCGGCCTCATGTCAAGGTTTATTTGGACAATAATTGTAAAAAAACCGCAAGCTGACCGGGGGCTTTTCAGGCAATAATGATCAATTGCACATGATGCACCTCCTTTCTTTCTTCTGACAACGGTTTGATGTAAACGGATGATATAAGCTTTCCATGCTTTTCATTTATTTAATTCAAAAAAATAATCAAAACAAAAACTGAAATTCCAGTCGTAAAACTCACAAAGAAGCGTGAGGGCAGTCGTAATAAAAAATCAAAAAGTAATCGTAAGCGTATTCGTATTCGTATTTGAACTTTAAACTAAAAATTAAAATAAAAATCGTAAGCCTGTTGTCTAATAAAAAAGAGGCGCATGGTTTATCAAATAAACCCTGAATTTTCGCGGTAATTCAGTACACCGAAACAATACATTAAATATGCCCGGAAGATTAAAAGGTATTAACTGTACCCCATAATTTCGGGAACGATGCGACAAAGATAGAAATAATTTTTGACATCATGCACGGTTGTGTGATTTTTTTTTGAATGATGTTGGATGTTGGATTTTGGATCTTGGATTTTGGATCTTGGATTTTGGATTTTGGATCTTGGATGTTGGATGTTGGATGTTGGATGTTGTATCTTGGATTTTGGATTTTGGAATTTGGATCATGGAATTTGGAATTTGGAATTTGGAACTTTTTTTACTTAATTGAATGTTAACCAAATCTTAATTGCATTATCATTCACGATAGTTAATAACAAGGTACTTTTGTGTAAATTTTTAATAATGAAAATTCTTTTGGTTGAAGATGATCCTAAAATATCATTGTTCGTTAAGATGGGTTTGGAAGATATGGATAACAATATCTCGGTGGCTTATGACAGTGCAATGGCTGAAAAATTAATTTTTACAAAGGAATTTGATATTTTCATTCTCGATGTTCTCATACCGGGCATCACCGGCTTTGAACTATGTAAAAAAATAAGAAATTCAGGAATAAAAACACCTGTTATAATGCTTACATCTCTGGACTCAGAGGAAGATAAACTTAAAGGTTTTGATTGTGGCGCCGATGATTACCTGGTAAAACCATTCAGTTTTAAGGAACTTTATGCACGGCTCAATGTGCTCGACAAAAGACATACACCTTCAGTTGTCAATCCGATTTTAACTATTGCAGACCTCACTTTAGATACTATTACAAAAAAAACCAAACGAAACAATATCAGCATTAAACTTAGCAGCAAGGAATTTGCTATACTGGAACTTTTGATGAGCAATCAGGGGAAAGTTTTTGAAAGAGTAGAAATTGCTGAAAAGATATGGGGCTTTTCTTTCCACACCGGGACCAACGTGATTGACGTTCACATAAATTATCTCAGAAAAAAAATTGATAAAAATTTCGAGCCTAAACTTATCCAAACAATTGTCGGGTTTGGGTATGTGATAAAAGTTCCGGCATAGTATCCTATTGTGTTTGCAGGACAACTAACAGCTAATGACCATTGACCATTGACTATTGACCAATGACCATTGACTAATGACGATTGACTATTCCGGGCAATTAAATTTCACTCCCACCCCAAAAATCGTTTCAATGTTCATAGAGGGATCGGATTTGAGGTATTTGCGTAAGCGGAAAATAAAAACATCAAGACTGCGGCTAAGGTAATAATCGTCGTTTCCCCAAACATCCATAAGAATCGCTTCTTTGCGCAGCACTTTGTTTTTATTCAGGAAAAGATAACGCATAAGCTTTGATTCTTTACGGGTGACGCGCACTTCGCCGGTCTGAGGGCTTGTCAGCGTCAGGTTTTCACAATCGAGGGTGAACGAACCGACAGTCACTATAGCCAGTTCAATGGTTCGGTTGCCATAGATCTTACTTCTCTTCATGAAGATTTCAATTTTAAGTATCAGTTCTTCGATGCTGAAAGGTTTGGTGATGTAATCGTCGGCGCCAAGTTTCAGACCTTTTATTTTGTCCTCTTTCAAAGATTTTGCTGTAAGAAACAGAATAGGCACATCTTTGTTGATCTCCCTGATCTTTTTGGCCAGGGTAAAGCCATCCATCTCGGGCAGCATGATGTCGAGGATGCAGATATCAATATCGTTTTTACGGAATATCTCGAAGGCTTTTGCGCCACTGTCCGTATGCACGACATCATATCCCGACAGCACAAGGTTGTCTTTGGTTACAAAACTCAGATAAAGATCGTCTTCAACAAAAAGAATTCTTGATTTTTTCATGATCATGATTTTGGTATTAACACTGTAAATTTACTTCCTTTTCCCTCTTCGCTTTCCAGCCGGATTTTCCAACGGTGCGCATGGATAATGTTTCTCACGTAGCTCAGGCCAAGCCCAAATCCTTTTATGGTATGCACATTTCCTGTTGGAACCCTGTAGAATTTGTGAAACACTTTCTTCAGGTATTTCCGGTTTATTCCGATGCCATTGTCTTCAATCGTAAATGAAATGAATTTGCTGTCGGAAGCAGTTGATATTCTAACAACCAATTGATCCCCGGAATATTTTCTGGCATTATCCAGAAGGTTGTAAATAACATTTGTGAGGTGCGATCTGTCAGCGAATATGAGCGGATCCGGGGCTTTCAAGTCCATGATGAGCTGGCATCGCGGATTGTCAACATGCACCAGCACCGACTCTGCAATTTGTTTGAGAATATCATGCAGATCTATTTCTTCTTTGATAAGCCTGATCTTGCTGCGTTCGGAGGTGGCAATTTGTAGCACATTTTCAACATGCTTTTCCAGCCTGTTATTTTGCACTTTCACGATCGAAGCATATTGAAGAAGCCTTTCGGGGTTGCTGATGATAGAAGGTTGCATCAGCACATCAGCCGAGATGGAAATGGTGGCGATGGGTGTCTTGAATTCATGCGTCATATTGTTGATAAAATCCCGCTGCACTTCCGACAATCTGCGCTGGCGAAGAATAATGACGATTGCATAACCGAAAAAGAAAATGGCCAGCATGAGTATCAGTGAAGAAATGATCCAGATGTTCAGATTGCTTACGATAAAGGTGGTTTTTGTGGGGAAGTTTATCCCGAAATAGTAAAGGTATTTATTGTACTTGGGCAGTGATCTGCTTTTGATGATGTCGCCGGAGCCATTGCCATGACTGATATAATCGCCATAAACCATCTGGTCGTTCGAACAATCGTAGATGGCGTATTCGTAATCAATTAAAATATTGCGGTAATCAAACTCTTTGATAAGGAAATTCTCAAGAATTTTAGGGTCTATTTCGCTGTTCACATTGACCACAAAATATGTTGATGAGAGCTGCTTCACGGGGCTTTCGTTCGTAAGCATGGTGTTATTGTAAGCAGCCAGTCTTTCGGCTACGTTCAATAGTGCAATAGAAATTGTTTGATTGAATTGCTTTTCTTTTAAATCAAAAGTTTTCAATACCCAGAAAACCTGGAACAGAATGATCCCGATGATCGTGATGATCCCTGATAATACTACTATTCTGATAGTACTGTTCTTCATCCTTTATTTCATCTTTTTAAATTAACTTCCGCAGATATTTCTTCAGTTGCAAAGATAGGATTTAAAAATATTATCCCGGCAATAGAAAGACCGGAATAAATATTATTGAATATCCGCAATCATACCAGTATGAAAAACAACTAATTTCCCCCCCCCTGTGCTGGCAGTAAATTTTGTTTTCAATAAACATACGTTTTCAAAGGCATCAACAGCCGTATTGATAATTAAATTCAGCAACCTTATTATCTTCTTCTGTAAATACCCAAAAAGCCACCCGCCCTTTAGTCATCCGATGACTATCCATCCTGTTAAAACATGATTCACGCATAATTTCATTTAGTATCGTGTGTGTAATTTTACTCATATTCCTTAGTAAAAGGCTGATGTGTTGAAACATTAACCTTGTTATTGCAATTTAATAAACTAATAAGGTTGCGGTCCCTGGTGCATTAATTTGTTACCAGGGTAATAATGTTTTCCTTTCCAGCGCCGGAAAACGAATTAACCAAATTTATTAAACAGGTACAATAACGGAATTCAATTAAATTTTTATATTTGCATAGCGAATAAACACGGATAAAAATTGAAGGACACAGCCTGCAACGAAATTCAATTTCCAAATGAAAATTAAATTGATTTAGAACAACAAGAAAACAACAAGTACTATTTTAGTAAATTTCAAAACCTCACTTTATGGAAAATTCTACACAAGCAAAAAGTAACAACATTGGTATCAAAATTTTTAACAAGCGAAAAACACCCAGCATGATTTTCAAATCCTGCCTGTTATTCTTATGCTTGCTCTTCTTTAACATAAGTTATATTGTAGCACAGACATCAGTAGTCTATAACACCTCAGGTACCTGGACAGTTCCTGCCGGTGTAACTTCAGCCACCTTCGAAATATGGGGTGGCGGCGGCGGTGGCGGCGGCGCTTATCCCGGCACAGAAGGTACAGCAGGTGGCGGTGGTGGTGGCGGTGGTTATTCTTATGTCACAATAGCAGTAACCCCAGGGGCTGTATATAATTATACAGTTGGAGCATTAGGAACTGCAGGAGCAGGAAGCTATAACTCAAGTGGTGGTACCGGAGGAACAACAACAATAACTGGGACGGGTTTGACAACATTCCATGCTACTGGTGGAACCGGTGGTAAATGTCCGAGTGGCGATGCCGCAAATGGCGCAGCAGGAACCGGTGGTACTGGTTTTAGTGGCTCAGTGAATAACAGCGGTGGAGCCGGATCAATAGGTTGCTTTTCCTGCGCCAATAACTGGGGCGGTGGAGGTGGTGGTGGCGCCGGTTATGGTGGCGTCGGTGGTGCCGGTGGTACTGCTGCTCAAGGTTTCGACAATGGAGGTGCCGGTGGTTTAGCAGGTATTGGAACTGCAGGCGGTAAAGGTGGTCACGGTTGGAATGCCGCATTTTCAAGTGGTGGTGGGGCAGGAACTGCCGGGACGACACCTGGTGGTGGCGGCGGTGGTGCCGGTAGTTATACTTATGGAACATATTCCGGTGGTGCAGGCGCTGTTGGACAGGTAAAAATTACTTACACTATTGTTCCGTGTAATGCTCCAACAAGTATTACAACTAGTGTTACTCCTGCCTCGAGTTGTACAACCCCGCAGTCTGTAACATTTGATGTCCTCAGCTCAGTGGGAGGTAATCTAAATGGTGGTTCATGGGAATATCAATGGCAAAATGGAGGAACTGTTTTACAATCATGGAGCGCTACTTCTTCTTATACAACTTCACTTTCTGCGAGTGCTACATATACCGTTTACTTGCGCAGCACAGCCTGCAATTCGCTAATAAGCGCCGGCTTTAATGCGATTTATACGTTGAATACTTTTCCCGCCCAGCCAAGCGCTGTTAGCGGAAATATGGCTCCCTGCATTGGTTCTTCACAAACTTATAGTGTGACAAATGTTCCGGGGACAACCTATAACTGGACTTTCCCATCAGGCTGGACACAAACAGGTGGGGGAACAACCAATTCAATTACTGTTACGGTTGGTTCCATAGCAGGAAATGTTCAGGTCACACCTTCAAATTCATGTGGATCCGGCACAGCAAGTTCACTGGCTGTTGTTCCTACAGGTTCAGCACCTACATTAAATGTTACTCCTGCTTCAGGCAATGTTTGCGGCAGCGTTGGAGTGCAACTCACGGCTTCAGGAGATGGAACAACTTATTTATGGTCACCAGCAACAGGTCTTAGCAATGTCAATATTGCAAATCCTATTGCTACTCCTATAGTAAGCACAACTTATTTGGTTACAAGTTCAAATACCGGAGGATGCTCAACTACAGCAAATGTTACCATTACCGTTTCACCGGCTGTTGTTGCTACTGCAACTGCAACCCCAAACCTTATCTGCAACGGTAGTCCAACAACTCTTTCCGCTACCAATAATCCATTGCCGGGTAATTATTTTTCAATGGGATTATTTCCATGGACAACAACAAATACATCTTCAGCAGGGAATAACCCGACAAACTCAGCCTGGACAATTCATCCGAGTACCTACATGTACAGCACTACTATTTTGTTTGTGACAGAACAGTATATTTGGAATTATGGCGCTGGTGTCAACTATGCCCTGTCAAATGAAATTGATCAGGCAGGAGGTTGCCTTATCTGCACCCCACAAACGCACACAAAATTAATTTCACCTGCATTCAGCACAATCGGATTCTCAGGATTGACCTTGACTTTTAAACATGTTCTGGTTGGCGGCGACAGTACCTATAGCGTTCAAAACAATGAAGCTTTTGTGGAAGCATCAACAGATGGAACAACATGGACCACATTGACGAGCTATAAGGGCTGGAGTACAACTCTGCAAGGTGCACAGGATATTGATTCAACCAAAAATACTTCAGGAATATTTACCCAAACGATTACCTATACCCCGAAATATGTTGCCGTAAACTTAAATGCGTATGTTGGGAGACCTACTGTTTATGTACGTTTCAGATATGACACACAAGGTTCCACAGGAGCCTGGACAGTCGGAAATATCAATCTGAATGGTTCTCCTATGCCTGTTGTTACTAATTACAACTGGAATTCCAATCCATCAGGATTCACTTCAACAATTCAAAGCCCGGTAGCAACACCGGCAACAACTACAACCTATACAGTGACGGTAACTACCAGTGGTGGTTGCACAGGCACAGCATCCGTTCCGGTAACAGTACTTACAACTGCTGATCCTCCGGGAGCAATTACAGGTTCAACTTCGGTTTGCTCGGGTACCAGCTATACTTATTCAATTGCTGCTATGCCTTTGGCTTCTTCCTATACATGGACAGTACCTGCAGGATGGACGATCACAGGCGGACAAGGAACAACATCAATAACTGTAACCGCAGGCACAACTGCCGGAAATATTAGTGTTACAGAAACCAATTGTATTACCACAAGTACTGCGACTACACTTGCTGTTACAGCAACAACTTCACCGGTACTTTCATTGACCCCAACTTCACCCACTGTTTGCGGCTCAACGGGAGTTCAGCTTTCAGCAACAAGTACTGCAACATCATATTCCTGGTCACCGGCAGCAGGATTAAGTGCAGCAAACATTGCCAACCCCATTGCAACACCGGTTTCAACCACGACCTATACGGTAACAGGAACCTATAACGGATGCCCGTCAACAGCATCAACCACTGTGACCGTTTATCCCACGATCACAGTTACAGCTTCTGCAACCCCTGCGACAGTTTGTGCAGGAACGCAGGTTAATCTGACCACAGTTCTGGCAGATCAGACAATCATGAGCGAGAATTTTGAAGCAGCCGGCGCACAACAAACCAAATTAGGCACTACTGCCTATATTGGTTGGAAAGATTATACTGTCAGCGGTACGGATAACTACTGGTGGATTTTTAATACCACAAGATGCGGAGTTATTGCCGGAACCTATTCTTTGGCTATCAGTAAAAACACACCGGCAACAACCGGAACTTTGCCACAATATGCCAATGCCAATGCTGAACAAATCGGATATTTGGGAACTTTGATAAATGCTACAGGATACACCAATCTGAAATTGAATTTTAAATGGAAATGCAATGGTGAAACCAGTTATGATTATGGCAAGGTTTGTTACTCCACCAACGGTACCACATGGACTGATTTTATCAATTCAGGAACTTATCTCGGACAGACTTCGGCTCAAACCGTCAGCAATCTCAATATTTCCGATGTGAACGGACAACAGTTTTATCTGGGATTCCGTTGGAAAAGTGACAACGTAACCATTGCCAATCCTCCCTTTATTGTGGATGATATTTCAATAACAGGCACACCGGCTGCATCAGCATCTACCTATGCGTGGACTTCTGTTCCATCTGGTTTTACCTCATCGCAACAAAATCCAACAGCCAATCCGTCAGCAGGAACTACTTCTTATAATGTTGTTGTCACTCAAACAGCATCAGGTTGTATGGGTTCAAATTCTGCTCCTATAACAGTTACTGCCGGACCTACAATAACAGGAACAACTCCTGGTTCAAGGTGTGATAGCGGTACAGTTGCATTAAGCGCCGCAGCCAGTTCAGGTACTATTAACTGGTACGATGTTGCAACCGGCGGAACCTTGTTAGGTTCAGGAACAAATTTTACCACACCTGGAATTGCTGCAACAACTACTTATTATGTTGAAGCATCAGATTTGGGTTGTACTACGCCTGCAAGAACCGCTGTTGTTGCTACAATAGGCGGTGCCGGCCCGGCCGTAACAGGCACAACGCCGGGTTCAACATGTAACTCAGGTACTGTGGTGTTAGGTGCAACTTCTGTAACAGGAACAATCAATTGGTGGGACTCTCCGACAGGAGGTACATTGTTGGGAACAGGGCCAAGCTATACAACTCCGGTAATATCGTCAACAACTACTTACTATGTTGATGCTACTCTTAATAGTTGCACAACAGTAAATAGAACAGGTGTTGTTGCTACAGTTAATCTTTCACCTGCTGCACCATCAAGTCCTGTTGCCAGTCCTTCATCAATGTGTAGCGGTTCATCTTCTACTTTGTCTGCTACTATCAATATTGGTCAAACTGTAGATTGGTTCAGCACCAGCTGCGGTGTTGATCCTGTATCTTCTGTGGTCACACCCGGAACAACCACTACCTATTATGCAATGACTGAAGATTTGAATACAGGATGTCTTAGTACAACTTGCGTGAATGTCACTATTAATGTAACTCCCGCACTCGCTGCACCGGTATTTACTCTTGGAGCTACTTCGACTCGTTGTATCGGAGCAGGTAGCCTCAATTACACTGCAACGTCTGCAAACAGCACAGGAATAACATACGATCTTGACGCTACCAGCCTCGCTGCCGGAAATACAATAAATTCCAACACGGGTGATGTTACCTATGATGCTGCATGGACAGGGACAAGCATTATTACAGCAACTGCACAAGGTTGTGGCGGACCACTTTCTTCGACTCACACAGTAACAATAACTCCGGTTATTGGTATGCCTATTTTCCTTTCAGGAGGTACTTCTACTGTTTGCATTGGCTCACCTCCGGTAACATATACAGCCATTTCCGCAGGCAGTACAGGGGAAACTTATTATCTTGATGCTGCAAGTACCGCAGCAGGTAATTCAATTGATGCATCTACCGGCGAAGTTACTTTTAATCCTACCTGGACAGGCTCAATGGTTATCACTGTTGTTGCAACAGGATGTGGCGGACCAAAAGTTTCAAAGCATACTGTGTCTGTTATGCCAAATGTTGATGTTCCTGTATTCAGTTCAGGTGCTACATCTTCTATCTGTCAGGGAAGCAGCAATACTATCTATACGGCTACTGCAACATACAGCACAGGGATCACTTATAGTCTTGATGCAACAAGCCTTGCAGCCGGAAATACTATTGATACATTAACAGGAACAGTTACATGGGATCCTTCCTGGTCGGGTTCAACAACTATTACAGCATCTGCTGCCGGTTGCAGCGGACCTACAACCGCAACGCATGTGGTTACAATTAACACTACAACCATTCCTGTATTTGCAGGTACAACTCAGGTATGTGAAGGTGTTACAGGTAATCTTTATTCTGTACAAACAGGTATGACAAATTATATCTGGACAGTTTCTACTGGTGGTACTATTACTTCCGGAGGTACAACATCCGACAATACCGCGACTATTACCTGGAATACTTCAGGAATTCAAACAGTAAATGTCAGCTTCACCAATGGTAATAGTTGCACTTCTACGACAACGGATACCGTTCATGTTGATCCTCTCAATGTCGCTGTGATTGCAGGCTCTTCTGTTGTTTGTGTAAATTCAACCGGAAATGTTTATGCAACGCAGCCGGGAATGACCAACTATATCTGGAATGTGTCTTCAGGTGGAACAATTACTTCAGGTGGAACAACCACAAGTGATACGATTGTCATTACCTGGAATACCACCGGCAATCAGACTGTAAGTGTAAATTATACCAATAGCAGCGGTTGTGAAGCAATAAATCCGACTGTTTACGCAGTTGCTGTGGACACTTTGCCAGTGGCAGCAGGAAATATCACAGGGCCGGCTTCAATTTGCCAGGGTGCAACTGGTGTTGTCTTCACTGTTAGCCCAATCTTAAATTCAACGGGCTACACATGGACTTTGCCAGTCGGTGCAACAATTGTCAGCGGTGCAAATACCAACAGCATCACAGTTGATTTTTCAGGCAGCGCTTCTTCAGGTTCTGTCAGTGTTCAGGGAACAAATTTATGTGGCAATGGTGATGTGTCATCATTATTGAACATTACTTTAAATTCAATTCCTTCGAACCCTGTTATTACTTTGAGCGGTGATACGCTTACCAGCAATTCTCCCACAGGTAATCAATGGTATCAAAATGGTATTCTCATTATCGGGGCAACATCACAAACTTATGTGGCTTCATCAACCGGACATTATTGGGACGTTGTGACAGTGTCAAACTGTGTTTCGGATACATCAAATCACATTTACATTGTGATCACAGGAGTTCACGGATATTCACAGGAAAACAATGTGGACATTTTTCCAAATCCGAATAACGGAAGCTTTACCATGTTAATGAATTTTTCAAATGAAGGTACGTATAACCTGTCTGTATTTAATGTTGTTGGAATGAAAGTCTATGAATTGAGTAATTTTTACATCAATGGACAGACCAAGAAAAATATTGATCTCGGTTCAGTACCTGCAGGAGTGTACAATCTCGTGATTGAAAATAACGGATTTAAAACCATCAGGAAAATAGTTGTTCTTTAACCTCAGTCAGGAGAGGAGTAATATCAATAACAATGAGGTAAAATGAATTGCTTATAAGGTATGAGGTATATGGGGAAGCAAAAAATAGTCTCCAATACCTTTTACCTTTTTAAGCATAATCGAATTTAAAATAATGTGCTTGTCATCAAAGAAATATTATTACTTTTGAGCAAACTTTTAATTAATTTTTAAGGAATGAAGAAACTTCAAAATTTGTGTAAAACGATATTCATTTCTTTGCTGCTAATACAGGCAACAATAAGTTTTGGACAGTCTCCAACTTATACATGCATAGCAAAGAATGATACTTTACTTAGCCCTACGGTGTTTCAGTTTGATATTTATATCTATCGAACCAGTTCCGTTGATCTTTATTTGAATAATTTTCAATTGTCTTTTGCAATTCAGAATATTTCTTCAATACTTAATAGCGGCACATTGACAGGAGCCTATATTGCAGGATCTACAGAATTACCTTCGTCTTATGCCCCCGGTGGTGTCAGTATTCTTCCTGTGGGTGTTGGTCCTTATGTCAGGGTCAATGCATGCCCTCCGTCATCAAATGGGACACTTGTACCTCCGTCAGGATTACGAATTGGAACCTTTCAGATCACCAATACTGTTGCGTTCGGTCAATCAAACATGAATATGATATGGCGTTTTACTGCACCTGCAACTTCAAATGTAAAAGCATTGGTGCCACCGCCTTCAGGCACAGTCACACCAATTCTCGATTCTCTGGTTCATTCAACGAATTTCGTTGACCCGATTTTGAATGGGCCCGTAACAGTATTTAATATGACTGGGGGAGGAAATTATTGTTCTTCAACCGGCGGTGTTGCTTTTGGATTAGACGGCTCGCAAGCAGGTGTTCTTTACATGCTCATAAAAGACGGAAATCCGGTAGGCGCTTATGTTCCGGGAACAGGCTCACCGATATCTTTCGGAATTCAAACGACCGGAACTTACACATGTTCTGCTTACAGAAAAGCTACCTATATTACCGGCAACATGAACGGAAGTGTGACTGCAACAGGGACCACTGTCTTACCTACAATAAGTGGCAACAACAGCCTTTGCGCAGGAACCACAGGCGTAGTTTATACTACTGAGCCGGGGATGACCAGTTACAATTGGTCAGTTCCCACAGGTGGTGTAATTACTTCCGGTGGAACTCCAACAGACAATACAGCCACTGTTACCTGGAACACTGCAGGTGCACAAACAGTAAGTGTGAATTATGTAAATGGCATTTGTGCCGCTTCCAGCCCGACAGTTTATAATGTTACTGTCAATGCTGTTCCAAATACTCCTGTAATTACAACATCAGGAGATACACTCAGAAGTAACATCTCATCCGGCAACCAATGGTATCTTAATGGAAACCCCATAGCAGGACAAACTTCTCAAACACTCATTGCAACAACGACCGGTCATTATTGGGATATGATCACCAATGGCAATTGCAGTTCTGACACATCACACCATATTTATTTGGTCATTACAGATATCAAAACAGATGTGTCTGCAACAAATGTGCAGATTTTTCCAAACCCTAACAATGGTAGTTTTACCCTGACATTTAATTTTCCAGGCAATGAAAATTTTGATCTTTCTGTATTCAATGCAGCAGGAATGAAAATCTTTGCAAAAACCAATTGTTATAGCAATGGTCAGGATAAAAAGGAAATTGACATGGGTAAAGTTCCTCCGGGAATTTACAGCCTTGTTCTGGAGAATATTTTTATAAAAACCGTAAAGAAGATTATCGTTCTTTAAATAAAAAAAAGAGTTTACTGAAAAGTAAACTCTTTTTTTTATAACCTGTGTAAAAAGGTTAGCAGGTCTGGATGCTTATCGTTTCTTCGAAAAATAGGCTACCTTTTCAAGTGAAGTGATCATATCATATTCTTCCAGGAAAACATCATCTCCAAAGTTGAGTGTGGCAGTGGTAAAATTAAGTATTCCCTTGACTCCGGATTTTACGAGCGAATCAGCAACCTGCAATGCCTGTTCAGCAGGAACGCAAATAATCCCTATGGTGATATTTTCTTTTTTCAGCACTTCTGATAATTCATCCGAATGATGACAGTTAACGCCTCCAAGTTCTTTATTGATTTTATCGGGATTGATATCAAAAGCTGCAACGATCTTCAGATTCGAATTCTTTTTATTGAGGTATCTCATAATGGCTCTGCCTAAATTGCCAACTCCGATAAGCGCTACATTCTGCCCGTATTTGGAATCAATGATCTCGCCCATTAATTTAATGAGGTTTTTGATGTCATATCCTTTGCGCTGGGATCCGGAGCAACCAATAAGCATCAGGTCTCTTCGAACCTGCACGGGAGTGAAATGAAGCAAAGCCGCCAATTCATGTGAAAAGATAAATTGCTTTTCCTTGCAATAATGTTTAAGCAGCATCCTTCTGTATTGACTTAGTCTTTCTACAGTTTTTTCGGGAAGAAGATTCATAGGTTATAGTTATTTGTCATTTGTCAATAGTCATTTTGGTAATTAGTTAATGGTCATTGTGGCTATCAGCCATTATTCATTATTAAATCTTAATTCAAAAATCTTAAATCAAAAATAGACATGGAGCATAGTCATTAATATCTTCTTTTTTCTTTGCCAAAGTTACTGACTTTTCGATTATGTTTTCTGTGCTTGTAAAGTTTTAATTTTTTCTTTAACAAAATCGGTTGCTTTTACAAGATTCAAACGGGCCTCCTCAGTCAATTCTTCAATGAATTCCCATTCATATCCCTTTATGTGCATCAAAAATGTTTCAGGAGTTTTTCCATAGAGTTTTTTGCAAAGGTCGAGAACGAAAGCAGGGGAGACGGCATGCATGGTAAATTCAATGGTGGCTTCATCAGCATTGACTTTGGTGAAAATAAAATCATCAATCACTTCAATGGATGCATCAGCGAAAATAACAATGTCGAAAGGCGAAATACGCTCCGAATCCTCAATGTTCAACTGGTAATTGAAATCAACATCAACTCCCGGAATATTTTCGTCCGCTATCCATTTTTCAATGTTTTCAGCCAGTCTGATCCCCAAAGCATCGTCCTGCCTTCCCGGGTTTCCATAACCGTAAACAAGAATTTTCACGTTAGTTTAAGTTGTAAATGATGATTTAAATATACTTTTATAAGCATTCACGACTCACCAGAGCCTGATGAGTCGTGAATTATTTTTACTAAAAGCCTTTTATTTAAAGGCTCTTTGCTTATGATTTGTAATGATCTATCTCGTTATTATTTGAATCATACATGGTAATATCCAATGGCATTTTACCTAATGAATGTGTAGCGCAGCTTAAACAGGGATCATAAGCCCTGATAGCAATTTCTACAGCATTCTTCATACCTTCGGTAATTACTTTCTGACCTGTCATCATTTTGTTTGCAACATCGTTCACTGCCCTGTTCATGGATTCGTTATTGTTGGTTGTTGAAACAATAAGGTTAGCCATGGTGATCTGGTCGTTTTCGTTGATTGCATAATGATGGAACAAAGTGCCGCGCGGAGCTTCAATGATGCCAACGCCCTGACTTTGTTTGGTTCCTTTGGTAACCAAATCTGTTGATTGAAGATCGGTGTCATTCAATAACTGTTTGATCATTTCAGCAGCATGAATAGTTTCGATCAGTCGTGCCCAGTGCATGTGCAGGCTCATGTTATTTGGTTTTCCTCCGGTGTATGCCTTATATTCTTCAAATGCTTTTTGTGCAAGTGGAGTTGGAATAAAATCGCAGGTATTTAAACGTGCAAGTGGACCAACAGTGTACCAGCCGTCTTTCTTGCCAATAGAAGTAAGGAACGGGAATTTCATATAACTCCATGATTTCACTTCTTCATTGATGTATTTGTAGTAATCCTGGTATTCCACATCATTCAGTATTTTCTTACCGTCTTTGTCAACAGCACGCAAAACGCCATGATAAAGGTCAAGAGCTCCGTCCTTGCGAACAAGGCTTAAATGATTTGAAGGGAATACTGCAAAGTTGTCAACAAAACTTTGGTTTGCCTTGTGATATCCTTTGAAAAGTTCGAGCGCACTTAGTGACCATTCGATCATTTTCTCAATGTTGAGAGGATCTGCTCCGTGAAGGAACCTGTCTCTTTCTTCTATGCTCAGGTTTTTATTGATACCACCGGGTATTGCACCTGTACCATGTATCTTTTTTCCTGCCGTTGCTGCAATAATTTCCTGCCCGAATTTACGCATCATCACTCCCTGAACAGCCAGATCTGGATATTTCATTGCAACACCAATTACATTCCGTAATGCAGGATCGCTGTCATATCCTAATAAAAGATCCGGAGAAGCAAGGTGGAAGAAATGCAGTGCGTGTGACTGGAACATTTGTCCGTAATGCATCAATCGGCGCATCTTTTCGCCGGCCGGTGTAAGTCCGTCGCCGGTTCCAGCTCCAACAATTACATCGAGCGCTTTTGCAGCAGCAAGGTGATGACTAACGGGGCAAATTCCACAAAGCCTTTGAACGAGTACCGGTGCTTCCCAGTATGGGCGACCCTGTACAAATCTTTCAAATCCTCTGAATTCAACTATGTGTAACCTTGTCTGTGCAATATTGAGGTTATCATCCATGTGAATGGTCACTTTTCCATGACCTTCAACTCTGGTTACCGGTTCTATCGTTATTTTGTTCATTGTTTCTCTTGTAATTTGTAATTTATTCAAAAATTATCTCTGGTCATTGGTCATAAGTCATTTGTCATTAGCTTGTATTATCTTCTTTTTAGAATTTCCAAATGGTTTAATGACTATTGACTAATGACAATTGACGTTATTATTAATCAAATTTAAAAACTTCATAAGGTAATTTCATTTCGCCACCTGTAAGTAATGCTACCAGTGCATCCCATAAAAGATCTGCTCTTGGAGGGCAGCCGGGTAAGAAATAATCAATCTTGACAATTTCATGGCATGGGTAAACTTTGTCCAATAACATTGGTAATTCTTCATCATTGGGAATTATCTTGTCAGGATTGCAGAGCCCTGTTGTAGGTCCACCCAGATAAGCTTCTTCAAGACATTCGGAAACCGGAATGAAATTCCTTAATGCTGGAAGTCCGCCCATGATGGCACACTCACCACAAGAAATAAGGATCTTGCAATTCTTGCGGAATTTAATAAGGTTCTCAACATTCTCGCTGTTACAGCAACCACCTTCAATGATACCTACATCACACTGTTTGGTAAATTCCTTGATATCATCAATTGGAGATTTGTTGAATTCAACAAGTTCTATCAGTTTTAATATTCTTTCATCAATATCGAGTAATGACATGTGGCAGCCGAAACATCCCGCCAGTGAAGCTGTTGCTACTATTGCTTTGCTCATAATTTTATCTCCTATTCTTTTGTAACATTAAGAAATTCTGTTCCTATTGGTTCTTTGTCGAATTTGCGTTTTCCAATAGGAACATCAAATCCTTTTTCTTTATTGATAATTGCGCCTACAGGGCAACCGTCCATTGCCAATTGTGCCAGTTCAGCCGACATAGTGGCTGCCAGTTCATGGTCAATGTGAATATCGAGTTTGTGACCTCTTTTGTAAAAAGCAAAATAGCTTCTTCCCTGATCATCTTTTATCGAACGGATACATTTTTTACACTGAATGCATCTGTTACGGTCGAGATATATTTTAGGTGTTGTAGCATCAACTTCTCTTAAGGGGAAATTGTATGAAAACTGCGGAACCATCATCTGGTAGCGGTAAGCCATTGCCTGAAGTTCGCAACTGCCGCTTTTTTCGCAGGCAGGACAAAAATGATTTCCTTCAACAAACAGAAGTTCTACAATCATCTTTCTCATTTCCTCTATATGGGGAGTATCATTTTCCACAACAGCTCCTTCAAGACCTTTTGTGACCAATGTTGTGCAGGCTGCCATGGGACGACCATTAACCTTCACCGTGCATATTCTGCAGGAACCTGCAGGAACAACATCTTTCATGTGGCAGAGATATGGAATAAAAACACCATTCAGCATGGCTGCTTTCCAAAGGTCGAGGCCTTCGTCAGCGATGCATTCCTTGCCATCTATTGTAAATTTTATCTTATTATCGCTCATAATATTTGGTTGTTACGTTTGTTGTTTAATTCAATGTTTAAAGTTTAAAGTTCAAGGTTCAAAGTTCAAAGTTCAAGTTCGCCATTTAATGACTATTGACCAATTACCAATGACCATTTCAATTTAGTTATGAATGATAACTTTCCGTCCTGCATAGTCGCATGATTCCTTCACAGAAGCTGCCATATCGAATGCATAAACACCATCGGTTTTAGGTTCTTTGATCATTGCTTCATATTTTTCCCTGAAGTTTTCGATAGTGGTAAGGATAGGGTTAGCGGCCGTTTGTCCGAGTCCGCAACGATTCAGATCCTTCATGGTTTTGCCAAGTTTTACAAGCTCGTCAATATCGCCTTTCACGCCTTTACCATCCATTATTTTTACAAGTTTTTTCTTTAAAACAGGAGTAAGTGCACGGCATGGAACGCATGAACCGCATGATTCATCAGTAAAGAAATCCATGAAATTTAAAACGACATCTTTTAAAAGATCCCTTTGTTGTCCGATTATGATTATTGAACCGCCTGTAGGCATGTCTTCAAAATCAAGCTTTCTTCCGAACTGCTTTGGCGAAATACAAACACCTGAAGGTCCTGCAACCTGAACTGCCTGCGCATTTTCAGCGCCGCACATTTCGAGTACTTCATTAATTGTGATCCCCCATTCTATTTCGTAGATGCCCGGAAATTTACAATCGCCGGAAATACTTAATAATTTGGTTCCTGATGAATATTGTGTGCCAAATGTCCTGTACCATGCTGATGATTTATCAATGATCTGAACAACCGAGCAGAGAGTTTCAACATTGTTGATGATGGTTGGTTTGTTCTTGTAACCTCTTTCAATAGGGTAGGGAGGACGGTTTCTTGGTTCGCCTCTTTTACCTTCGGCTGATTCAATAAGTGCAGTTTCTTCGCCGCAAACATAAGCGCCTGATCCCATCTGAATCCTGATGTCAAAATCAAATCCCTGTTTGCCGGCAACGTTTTTACCAAGCAGATTTTTTGTTCTCATTTCTGCCAACAATTTTTCCAGACGTGGAAGCATGTAGGTGTATTCAGCGCGGAGATACAACACTCCCTGTTGTGATCCGATGGCATAACCACCAAGCACCATTCCTTCAAATACCATTTGTGGGAACAATGTTAGAAGTACCCTGTCTTTGAAAGTTCCTGGTTCGCCTTCGTCAGCATTGCAAAGCACGTAGCGTTCCTTCACTTCAGCTTTTGAACAGAAATCCCATTTCAGTCCTGTTGGGAAACCTGCGCCGCCGCGGCCCCTGATATTGGAGTTCTTCACTTCGGTGATCACCTGGTCAGGCGTCATTTCGTTTAATTTCTTCAGTGAAGCTCCGTTTTTATATTCTGCAAACAACACAGGACCTCTTTTCCTGATGTTGTTTTTCACTTCTGATTTCATTTCGGCATTTTCTTTACCGTCGAATTCAGTCACAAGGTCGTTCACTGCTTTACCGGCTTTGATTGCCGATACAATTTGTTTAACTTTCTGATCATTCAAACTGGTAAAAACAACTCCGTTGATGAGTGCTGCCGGTTCCTGATCATTCATGCCTATGCAGGCTGTGTCGTATAAACCGATAAGACCATCGGAAGTTACATTGCCAAATTTGCAGCCAACTTCTTTTTCAAAAGTAGCAGCAATTTTATCTCTGCCCATCATGCAGGCTACAGCGCTGTTGTTAAGATACACTGTATATTTACCACAAGGTTCTTCGGTAAAGAAGTGATAGAAAGAAGCTGTTTGTTCAACATCAACCTTCGACATTTGGAGTTCTTTCGAAATACATTCAATGGCTTCGTCGGGAATATGCCTGAATTTGTTTTGAACAGCAATCAGGATATCCATCAGGTGTGACGGGCATTTGCCGCACTTACCGGTAATTTCTAATACATAATTTTTAATTTCGCTCATTGTCTCTTCGCATTAATTAATAAGGTGTGCTTGATATTTGTTAATTGAATAACAATTAGCGGCAAAATTATTATTTTTATTTTAACTACAACCACTCCTGAAAATATTTTTTGTTATTAAAATGAAGTATTGTTGTAAGGCGTTGAAGAGTTGAATGTTTTAAGGGAAATATTGTTTATTAAACCGGTTGCAATGGATTAAAAAGTATAGTGATAAAGTTTGGAAAATTTCAGCATTGCAGGTGGGTTCAAAAATAATGAAGATGTGACTAAAGTCAATTGCCTATTTTACTTTCTACAGATTGTTAAAACAAACTGCAATAAATGTCGCTCACTGCCATCTATTGCAGTCTGGTATAAGCTTTATTGATTTTTACTTTTTTTAACTCAATCCTCGATTGCCTCAATTCCAAGTTGCTTAAATCGCTCAAGGTTATCCTTCATTGCCTTGATTTGTTCAGGGGAGTGTCCTTGCCAATCTGTGACCTCACCAATAACCCGAAGCGCATACAGAGAACGATAGGACTTTGTTGGATTTCCAGGGAATTTCTTATCCGTCAAATTAGGGTCATCTTCAAAAGGTCCGGTCGGTTCTACTATGTAAATTCTCCCAACACCTTCGCCTAAGGCAAGTTCAGCGCCCCATGTTGCAGCGTCCAGGGTGGCAGTTAAATAGACATACTTCGCTTTATTTCTTTGACCAAAATTTGAATTAAAGCCGGGTTCAATCAGGTCTCCCTGTTTCAGATTTGCCTTTGTACCGTGATAGAACTTTTCTGAAGTCAGGTAATCAGTAGTCTCTATAGATTTGCCCATTCGTCGGTTTGTTATTATTGCTGATTTATAGTTAGCAACTTTACATTACTTAACCTTGCCTTTGTCAATATCAAATTTTATCTGCAGCGTCAGAACAAACTCAACTGTTGGTTCTGTCACAACCGGGTTAAGTATTTTGTCGAAACCTGAATAGTTGACCTTGTCATAATAATACGTTGTACTTTTCATCAAATCTTTTCTCTTTCCATAAGAGTTGTAGTCATAATATTCTGTCGTAATGTTAGGAGTGTAATTTTTATAAAGCTGCGAAGGATAAAAGCTATAATATGATTCTCCATAAATTTCGGAGGTGGTTTTCAATTTTGTATTGGTTGCCAGAATATACAGATCTTTTTTGCCATTGATCACTTCCATTGCAGAGGTGAACAATTGTGTATAGGTTTTATTCATGTCGGTAACAACATAGTCAACCTTGGCCAGATCATAAATCCCGTAGTTTGAAGCAATGACAACCATTTTATCAAGGTCCTTGATGTCTTTGAATTTTACAATTACATTCTTTTTCTGCTCATAACCACAAACATATTGCTCTGAATAATCACCATTTATTTTGTAGTCTGATATTTGAGTTTGAGTGGTCATATCCACAAAGATGTCTGCTTGTGCAATGCCCATTTTTATTAATGCAGCATTAAATTTTTGTATGCGCTCATCAATATTTGTGTTTGCTACTTTCAATGTTTTTGACGTGTCCGAAACCCCGAAAGTTGCAACATAACTGTCGGCAACGACATTTGCCAGCACATTTGCCTGGATAACAAAGGCGGAATCCGATAAATAAAGTTTGCTCACTGTTTGAGGTTTGTCTGTTTGGCTGCTGGTGTAATACTGTCCGATAACACTGTTGCCGCTTAATTGTCCACGAACGATCAGCGTGGAAAGGAGTAGGGTAGCGCTGATTAAAATTGTTTTTGATTTCATAAGTTTATGTTTATTTGTTATTGTTATTTAATGTTAAGTTTGCTTTGGTTTTTTTGTGCCATAGTGTATTGGTAGTATATTAGTTAGCGACCTTGGTATTAATCAATTGTTCGCAATATAGTACAATTCTCATCAAATGTGTCAACAGTCTTAATCCTTTAATTATTTATTTTTTCTATTGAGTCATACACTTTCGTGAACGGGCGACAAATGCCTGTCATGAAATTTGCTGACCATTTTATTTCTTCAAGTAAATAAGGTAAATTTCTTCGCTTATAATAAATTACCATGTTTTCTCCTTCACTTGTTTTTTCTACAATTTAATGCGCTTTCCTTCTTTCCATTTCTATTGCTTTATGATCTCTGAACTTATCATTTCGGTCTTTGTTTGAAGAACTACAAAATATTTTCCTGCCGGCAAATTAGAGCCGTCAATTGAATAATTGTGTGTTCCTTTGATTTTAAGTCCGCTGTCAATAATTTTAATGAATTTGCCTGAGTTGTCGCAGAGTGAAACTTTTATGTTTTGTGCTTCCGGAAGTTCTATAGTGATGTTGGTTAGTCCGGCAAACGGATTTGGAAAAACTGTGGTTTTTAAATTTGACGGGTGACTTGTGTTAATACCTGTCGTTATAAGATTCAATAATTCAATGTATAACCCCATTGATTGAACGTCCAGATATTTTCCGTTTGTTGCTGCCTGATTGATGTATTGGCCAATCAAATTCTTGATTTGATTCCTTGTTGTTGTTGAATACAAAGTGCTATCAAGCAGGTACGCGGATATTATCCACTGAAAACCTGTTGCGGAACTGCAACTGTTAGAATAGTCTATTAAATTTTGAATTGCTTTGACTGCCATTGTTTCCAATTCTGCTTTGTACGGACTTGAAGCAGGTATTGAGTTTACGGTAGGAACAATGTTGTAAATAATAAGGTTATGATAACGTGAATCGGCATTGTGCCCGTCAACCCAACGACCATTTGTAAGCTGTCCGGGATATAAACCATAACGCAAATTCAGGATTGCACGGTTCAGGTAATTTGTATCGTTATTAAGTTGGAAGCCTCTTGTTAATGCTAATGAAGCAAAGGTGTTGTAATTGTAATTGACATTCATTTTCAATGGCATCATATAATTGGCAACCGACAATGCAATGTTCTTATATTGGACGTTGCCTGTGTAATTAAATGCTTCATAATAAGCATTGCCAATTACACCCGCATCAAATTTGAATTCACCGGTATTGCGGTCGTCAATGATCCAACCGTTTACCAAAACCACAGAACTGTCAGCGCCCAAAGAGTTTAGATAGTTCTGGATAATAGGCGAAAAAACAGGGTCTCCATAAGGTCGCAGGTCGGGAAATGGAAAAGCACCACCGGGCAATTGCATTGTAGCCAGGCTATCCAAAGCCCTGATGGCCCATGATTGGTATAATGCCTTTCTTGTAAGATCTGTTTCTTTGTCAGCTATTTTCAGAAGTCCGACAGCTACCCCTGCCGACTCTCTTAGGAAAATAGAATGAGGTTGATAGGAAGTGGGGGACATTCCTTTGGCTAATTTCCATAAGTTGGCATAGATCAAACTATCAGCCGCAATAAGTTGTCTAGATAATAAAATTGAATTGGTTAAATTTTGCCAGCTTGTGTTACTTGCCAAACTGTAATAACTTTCTGCCGCATCCGGTTTTCCCCCTTCGGTGTCAAAGGTTGTTTTCAGCAAATTATTTAAACTGTCAATAGCCGGAAATGCTTCATGGACCAATGCTGTGTCAAGCTGAATTGCAAGAGCGTTAATTTGAGTTTGTTGAACCGTTGTCAGGTTTTGAACTGATCCGCAGGGTTGCCCGAAACAATTCGACATTGCCAGGAAGAATGAAATAAAGGTTAAGAGGTTATTTGTTTTTTTCATTTAAATGAAAGTATTAAGTGTCCTGCAAATAGCAGTTGTTAACAAACTGAAAATTAGGATTTGAGTATTTTTTTTATCTTCCTCCGTTTACTAGGTATTTTGATAATTCCAAATAATTCAAAGGAATTTCTAATAGTTTTATCAATTATTTCAATTTTACTTTAGCAATTGTTTGTTAATAAATTCTTCTTAATAGCCTAAACATTCACCAATAAGTATCACTTTAATTCTTCCTTTTGTCATTGACATGCCGGTAATTACAAGCTGGCTACATGCATTGTCAGCCACTTTGGAAAGTTCATCAAAAGAAGAGTAGTCTTGCTTGAATTTTAGGATAGTAAGTGGCGCTGCATACTTTTTTGCACGAAGAATAGCCGCATCTAAATTTGGCACAACTTTGTTAAGTCCTGCTATTACGATTACATTTTTGGGGCCGAAGATAAGTGAAGCGACTCTGTTGCCATATCCATCTATATTCACTAACTCACCGGTAGCAGCTATTGCATTTGAACTCATTAAATAATAATCTGCATTTAATGCCTGATGTGCAACTTTGTCTTTTTCAGCAGCGCCCTGAACAGCATTCGGGTCTAAAATATTGTATCCGCCATTTTTTAAAGAATCCAATAAGCCAATTTCTTTTAGTGTTGATGAACCACCCCACGAAACCAAACTCTCTTTAGGTATCATCTCAAAAACTTTTTTCAGCGCTTCCTCTTTCGTTTCAAAATAGAATCCCTGAATATTGCGGTGTTCAAATTCTTTAATTACTTCCCGGGCTAACAAGGCATTGTAACTTTGTTTTGGTGTCATAATTTCTTCCTGTATTTTTTATAATGAATAGTCTGTGGTTCCTGAATGTTTCTTATTTACAAATAGCGAGCTGTAAATTGCAATAGTTTTATTAGTTATTGCAATTATTGCATAATAGACAGCCCTGAGCAATTATTTTTCAATTTCATTGATAACTATTGTTTGCTCCATATTTGACCATTTACCATATAAAAACGGACAAATCCTTTTGATTTGCTGTAATAACATTTCCAGGGTACAGTTGGCTTATCCAAATTATATATTGTTGTAGAATCTATCTGAAGTAAATGAGCGTCATTATAAGTTGTACCATTAACTGTTATCGAATATGTAGTTCCATTAAAAGGATAATCATACCAACCATCTTGTGTACCCTTAAAGTGTATTAACATAGAAGCATGGTATAAATCAAGCTCACATTCACCAATATGTGAAAAAGAAATATCGGCTTCAATGTTTTCATATACATTATTACAATTATAGGAACATGTTGCCAAATTGAAAATTTTATCGGATACGTATAAAGTGTCTAAAATACTAGTTGCATCATTTTTAAAAATCACTTTTTGTCCTTGTGTATAACTTATTAATGCCATTTGCTTATTTGAAATACTACAGGGACAATCATCTTTGTTGCAAGATAAATGAATTACAAGCCCACACAATACAAGGCCAAGCAAGCCTAGTGTCGTAATTGTAATTGTGGTTTTTTTCATAGCCATATTATTTCATTTTTTGATACTGCTAAAGTTTGCTCCATGTTTGCCCATTAACCATGTAAAAACGTACAAAACCTTTTGATTTGCTATAATTTATTTTCCAAGGCACTTTATTATGATTGATTGATGAAATAGTTGTAGAATCTATAGAAGTTACGAATACATCATTGTAATTAATTCCATTAATAAACATTGATTGCGATGATCCATCTAATTCAAACACATAACCACCTCCAAAAAAAACAATTTCTGGTGATTCAACATGAATAATCTGAATCGTACCTCCATTAATATGTGAAAAATCATAATCAACAGAAAGAGCAACATTAACACTTTGATTACATGGCTCATAATAATACATTGTGCCATAACTCTTATCTGTTACATGCATTGTATCATATATGCCTGTTGAATCATTTTTGAAAACCGCAATATCCCCTTGATTATAGGCAGATAAAAATGCTATTTCCTGTTGGGTTATTTCATAATCACTACAGTTGTTGGTTTTGCAAGAATAATACAAGCAAACACTGCATAACAAAAATAACAGCAGTCCCAATGTCTTAATAGTAACTATCTTCTTTTTCATAAATGCCTTGCTTTGATTCCTTTTTAAATATGTCTATAACGGACAGAGCATTGCCGCCACCCTTTTTTTGCTGGATTTACTTGCACGTCACTGTCGAGGAAGTACATTTTGTATTTATTCAAGTTTTAGTTTTATTATTCTGTCAATTATCAATTTTAATAAATATAATAGTCCTAAAGAGCTTAATACTTATAATAAGGATAGGTGTCAAATTGACTTTTAAGAGTCATTGTCCAATGGTACCCTCCTGTTGTATTTAAATTTATTTGAGAAGGTGGTGAAATTACTGTAAAAGTATAGGGTATTGCCGGTGGTTTGACTTTAATTACATTACCGTTTATTGTAGCTGTTCCGTTAATCTCTTCAACTATATCTCCTGCCATATTATAACTCTTAAAACTCAAACCACTATTTGAACTTATATTCAGTACTGCACGTTCACCCCAGGCAGAATGATTGCTTGAATCCTTTGTCCCATACCATGATCCTTTATAGCTGCTATTAACATCAAGAATGTCCGTACCTTTATTACAGGAGATGATAAGAAAGAAAACTACTATTAATGGAATTAGTTTTTTCATAGTATTATAATGTTTAATTACTAACATCTAATGTCTTTAAAAATGTCATTTAGCGTCCTCTGTCACTTAAAATTTTCAAATGATCAAATGTACGAAATACTTTTCCGTTCTACGAAGAACGTCCCATTAAATTGTGCGACGTCCCTTTCTGCATTCTGCCTGTCGTCACTATGTCACGTAAGTGATATTTCCTGTCTGCAGCAGTCAGGTATTTTATAATCGCTAAATTTGTATTTACGCAATAATGTAGCGCCTATTTTCTTTGTATTATCAATTGAAAAATTTCCCTTTTTCCCTTTCAGGGCAACTTGTAATCTCAATTATTATTATACCGTCGCACAGATTTATTGACTTTCGGTTTGCTTCATTCTGTACTTGAAATTTCGGAATACTACGGAGCTTTTTATTGCTTTGATTTTTCAGCCTGTAAAAGTAATAAATTTTCAATAATCAAAAAAAAAATTAATAGCTGTGAGACTACAAAAGTTTTCAAAACTTTTGTAGTCTGTGCTACTATTGGCTCACATCTCCTGATGCTTGACATCATGCAATATTATTTTACGAACGCGTCGGCAGATCCCGACAAAATATCGGGACAGGCTGAGCCTGAACTTGCGGACGAACGCCATCAGAATTTCTTATTGTGTGTTAGTGTTTAATAGCATAAGGTGGTATTGAAGGTTCAAAGTTTATCCCGTTGGATTGCATCCTGCAGAGTTCAAAGTTCAATTTGATGGTTTACCTTGTTTCTTAACTACAATTTATTACTATTTTCCAACTTCAGTTTTTCCAACTTCAGTCTTCAGATTTTTTATCAAAAAATCCAATATAGCTTATCGGAGGTTACAAATTATAATTTGCATTTTTTAATATGAACAAAAACTGAAAAACCCCTTGTTTCTTGTTGATTTTACAACAAAGTGCTTTTAAAAAATAAATTAATTATTGGTAGTATTACTATTACTTTTCAGGCTAATTTTACATCCGGTTACACTGATCAGGTAGTTGGGTTGAAACAAAAAAATCCAAAGCCTTTTTATTTTGGTGGTGTTCTTTGAAATTTTGTTAGTGAAAAATGAAGTATCAGGTCAATTGGCAACTTAAGATATAGATCACGCTATTATCAAAGTTGTATGTATTCTTTTCAGAGTTGTGCAAAACCTTTTCACGGTACTGCAGTTTCCTGATGGGGTACTGCAGTTTCGTGACGGGAAACGACAGTAACGCGATCCGTTACTACAGTTTCATGACGCGTTACTGCAGTTTCGTGATGGGAAACGACAGTAACGTGATCCGTTACTACAGTTTCGTGACGCGTTACTGCAG
>CAISZK010000159.1 GCA_903889915.1 uncultured Bacteroidota bacterium | reverse complement strand
GGCTCTCCCGCGCTTTTAGTGCTTAACCCAAAATGGGAAATTTCGGGCATACTATTTCAGAAAATAAACTGAGATAGGTAACGAATAATTGGAAGAGATTTATGAATTAAATGGGTTTGTGATAACCGGGGTAGCTCAAGAAAATGGAACACAGATAATTAAAGCACAACCTGCTCAAAGAGAAGCGATTTGCCCTCGCTGCCAAAAGAGTTCATCTCGAGTACACAGTTACTATTGTCGCTTTCCTCAAGATTTACCAATCTGCGATAAAAATGTGCGGTTGGCACTACATGTACGAAGATTTAGATGCATGAATGAGGACTGCCAACAATCCACATATACTGAGCAGGTGCCTGCCATAATCATCAAATCTGCAAGAAAAACCAATCGCCTAAAAAATGCCCTGGTGGCGATAGCATTTGAATCAGGTGGAGAAGCTGGTGCAAAATTGGCGAAAAAGCTTCAAATAGAGGTGGGCCCAGATACATTATTGCGATTAATACGAAATTATCCGGAACCGAAAACGGACACCACCCAAGTCATGGGAATAGATGATTTTGCATTTAGAAAAGGAAACACATACGGTACTATTCTAATTGATTTAGAAAAGCATATCCCGATCGACTTACTGCCAGATAGAACCAGTGGCACATTGGCAGAATGGCTCAAAGCTCATCCTGACATCAAAATTATCACACGAGATCGTTCAAATGAATATGCACGAGGTGTTTCTGAAGGAGGGCCTGAAATTATTCAGATAGCCGATCGTTGGCATTTACTTCATAATCTACGGGAGGCACTCGAACGAATGTTGAACCGCTTTCGCGAACGGTTAAATAAATTGCCTGTTGTGGGTGAGTTGGCAACTTATGATAAAGAAACAAAAGCTGGAAGGCTACGCAAACCTTCTGTGACCGAATTGGAATTGCGAGAAGCAAAACGGCAGCGTCGTTATGAATTGTTTACAGAAGCTCAAAAACTTCATCAGGAAAACGCGTCTATCCTGGAAATATCAAAGAAATTATCCGTAAGTCGGACCACGGTTTATAAATTGGTAGCATCTCTTTCTTTTCCTGAACGGGCTTCCAATAAAATTTCTCCAAGCATCCTGGATCCGTTTATTGTTTATCTCCGAAAACGGTTCGATGAAGGGTGTGAAAACAGCAGTCAACTGTATCGAGAAATCCATGAACAGGGTTACATAGGCACCTACAAACAGGTCTCCCGTTGGATACACCACCATCGAAAACAACCGGCAAAAACTACACCTAAAATTCATATCCTCGAAAACAATGCTCAGGTTCAAAATCATGCCACCCTTTTAGCCCCCAAGCAATTGGCCTGGTTGTTGGTAAAAGATCCCAACAACTTGGATAAAGTTGAGCAGTCCATGCTAAATCATATTCGACAAGATGCTGAAGTTGAAAAAGCTTATGTCCTGGCGCAACATTTTCAAAAAATGGTTCGAGAACGTGTTTCAATAGAATTGGATGATTGGGTCAATCAGTGTTTAAACAGTTCCATCATCGATTTGGTCAATTTTTCTACTGGGTTACAACGCGATCACGATTGCGTTTTTATGGCTCTGCATGAAAAATGGAGTAATGGGCAGACAGAGGGACAAGTTACCAGGCTAAAATTGATCAAACGAAAAATGTATGGCAGAGCAAATTTTGAGTTACTCCGAAAAAGGGTTTTATTCTCAAATACCTCTTAAGCACTAAAAGCGCGGGAGAGCCATTTTTTCGGGGGAAGTTCATTTCGTGCTAAAAAAATATTACCTCTTGTTTGGGTAATATCATGCAGACCTTAGTCTGTGTTTTTGAATGAATTTGGCTTGCGACTTTTGGGAACCGAAATTGACCCTGATTGTAGAACGATAAATATCTCATCAAACAGCCCGTTTTCACGATGGCCAAACATAATTTCGGACTATAATATATTAATCATCCCATACTTAAGGTCGGTTGGCCCAAAAGCCTCACGCTTTGTGAAACTTCCCCGTTCTACTGACCTTATGGAAAGCATACTCCAAAACAACGCCCAAAGGGTAACTCGGTTGGGTGAGCTGGCTTTGTATATTTTTTATTTGCAAACATAATTATTTTACAAATCTTATTTCTCTTTTCAAACCGGATCAGTTTTCTCTTGATGGGGCAGATCACCAGACATACCACAGTCTGGATCGCGTCCAAGGGCGGGAAATGTCACCAATATCAGTTAATTTCTTCATAAGAGCGAGGATGATCAGGGGCAGTTGAATTTTTGGATTTGGGTTGAGGGCATTCTATGGGGCAAACAGATAAAAAAATTGGTTGGGTGGGGGTCAATAAATGATTATGTTAGAACGGAATAATAAAGGCACTGATATGGATAGAATAAAATATTTCATAGGTTGGGTGTTGGCCAAATTATTTCCCAAAAAAGTTGAGGAAGTTCGCGATAATTTCACGTTCCCTAATTATTGGTGGGGGAAGCGCTCGGGGAGGTATTTTGTAAATAGATCAATTCGTTTTTATCTTGGATGTAAAATGAAGGAACAGGAACATAAAATTCCAGGAACCTTGGAAACAATTCATCGGAATTTTTGGAGCAAGGAAGATACATTTTATTCTGTGACCAAGGGTAGGACAGAAAAAGAACACATACCGACCTATAAGGATATTGTT
>CAISZK010000158.1 GCA_903889915.1 uncultured Bacteroidota bacterium | reverse complement strand
TCACGGAGAAAGGGATTTTATCTGTTTTTTTTTAAACGGTAGGATTTTTTGACGAACGGTAGGATTTTTTTTTAAACGGTAAAAGCGCCCTAACAACTAATGCCATTTCTGAGCCTGTAATTGAAAAGAGCTTCACTAAAAAACGGGTAAATATCTCTTGTACATTTAGGGTTGAGTTCGGGAATATCCATCTTAATAAAATGTCCGCTATACGACTTATCGGTTGGGAAAACAGTTACTATATGGCCAAGATTTAAGTACCACGATTTATGTGTGCGGTAAAAACAATTAGTTTGCCGGTTAAGCTCCTCCTCAATCTCGCAAAGACCTATAACCACGAGTTCCTGAACCATGATTTTTTGGTGCTGATAAAATGCAAACAATTTTGAGTAGCTGCCATCGGCATTAAAACAGACTATATCCGGAAAATAAATGAGGGGCTTGTTACAATTTTCGTTGTAAAAACATCCTGATTTTATTTTGTACGAACTTCCCATCTCTGATTGATGAAAAGGCTGATTCCTGTTGGCAGACAGTGGCATTTTAATGTCCATTGGAGGCAGGAAATTATAAGCCATAATTACGCCTATAAAGATATGCAATAAATATGGGAAAAGCAAGCTATTTAGTGAAAAAGTTTTAAACAAAAAAAAACACCCGCCATCATCAGCGGGTGTTTTTATTAAATCAAGTCCTTTTATTTAATAGGAGGTATTGTGTATCAAAGTCACGCTGCCAATCTGCCTGTGCGAAACTCCCTGGTGGTCTTTATAGATAATGACATAATCAAAGACACTATTTTCCAGTATGGGGTTACCGTTCTTGGTGCCGTCCCAGCCCTGGTAAAGATTTCTTGTTTCAAAAACCTGCTCTCCCCACCTGTCGAAGATGATCATTTCATAATTGTTGGGATCAATCAGGTTGCCTTTGGGCAGGAAAACATCATTCAAACCATTGTCATCCGGCGTAAATGCATTGGGGACGTATAGAGTGTAAACTTCTTTTACCGTCACACTATGCCATGCTGTATCTCGGCAACCGTGGTCGGAAATGGCAACAAGCATAACACTGAATGTGTCCACACTTTCGAACTGATGCACAGGGTTGGTCTCAGTAGAATACGTTCCGTCGCCAAAATCCCAATAGCTTCCAAAGATAGTTGTTGATTCATTGCCGAAGAACACTTTCGGATCAAGCATGGAAGTAATAGAAGGATCGGTAAGGAAAATAGCGGTAGGCTTAGGCCATACATTGATATAGTTAGTTGCAGTGTACGAATTCTTGCAACCGTATTGCGAAGTAACATCAAGGGTCACCGAATAGCTCCCGTTTTGATAATAAACGTGAGGCGGGTTATGACCGGTAATGCCGCTTGTTCCATCACCGAAATTCCAAATATAAGTGCAGTTTGGCTCATTGGCAAGATCAGTAAATTGTACTGTCAGCGGCTGACATCCTGAAGTTGGATTGCCGGCAAAACTCACTACAGGCAATGGCAAAACAGTCTCCAGTACAGATGCCGAAACACTTTGGAAATGGCATGTATCCCACACAGTGGCTGTGATGATGCCTGTCTGTAGCGGACTAATGTATAAAGGAGAAGGTCCTGATTGTCCTGTACTCAGATAGATGGTGTATGGCGGGCCGCCGCCACCGAAACAATTTGCATAAAGCAATGTTGAGTCACCATAGCAAATGGAATCATCCAGTACATGAATATTCATGGAAAGCGGCTTTGTAACCTCCACCAGAATATGTACAGGCAACCCAAGGCAACCGTTTACATCAACTGCATAAACAGAATAAGTGGTATTGATGGTTGGTGAAACCATAATACTGATGGTTGAGGCTCCGGTGCTCCAAACGTAGTGTGTATAAGGAGGTGTGCCGCCTGTTGTGGAATCAACACCAATGGTTATCGTTTGTCCCAGGCACATCTTGTAGTTATGCACATAACTGATGATCTGGTTAGGTTGCGTAACGGTTATTGTATCGTAATCCTTGCAATGGTGCGCATCTGTGACAGTAACAATATAAGTCCCTGCCGGAAGAAAATGAAGATCCTGCGCTATTGAGCCATTCGACCATAAATAAGTATAAGGAGGAGTGCCACCGCCAACAGTAATGCCTATTGCGCCATCAGACCCGTTGAAACAGGTAACATTGATGATGCTGTCAACAGTAATAAGAATTGCTGAATCAGGCTCTGTGATGATCAAAGAATCTATGTCCGTACATCCGACATTATCAGTTACAGTAACAAAATATTGTCCGGCAAAAAGGTTGTTGACCGTTGCAGTTGTTCCAACATTCGGGGACCATGCATATTGATAAGGTGGAGTTCCACCTGTTACATGCAATTGCGCCGATCCGGTATTGTCGCCATGGCATAGCACATTCACAGTAGTGTATGTAATATGAATAGGTGGATTGATATTGATCAGTGTCACTGAATCTATAACCGTACAACCATTGGCATCTGTCACCGTGACATAATAAGTACCCGCCGGAAGGCTGGAAACTGTAGGATTCGTACCAAGCGAGTCAGACCATTGATATGTATAAGGAGGCGCTCCTCCCGCAGCATTGGCAGTTATAGCTCCTGTGCTTGCGCCATAGCAGAGTATTTGCGTGATGGCAAATGAATCTCTCAGCGGATCATTGATGGGCACAAGATACTTATCGGGCACAAATGTAGTGTCAATGAAAAATCCGGTGATCAGCCAGGGCATGAACAATGGCGGAGCATATAAAGGTATTGCAAATGAACCCAGGTTAAGCGTATCCTGATAGAGCACATAACTGAACTGGTAAATAGGCGCTGATGGAGTTCCTATGCTGAAATCAATGCCAAGGACTTTGATGTAGAACTGAACGTCAACACTGTCAAGAACTGTGTTTGTCAGCCACGGGTCAATAGTGTGAGTAATTTGCACAGGCATTGAATCTAGGTTGTAGCACGGGTATCGCACCTGCAACGTGTATTGGGAACCGAATTTAATACTGTCGGAAGTTCCTGATTCAATAATGGCGCTGTTAGTATCCAAAACATTGTAATCAACAGGAATCGGGAATTTGAAAATATTCCACACATTCGGGTAATGTTTGGGCGGAATAGGTATTCCAAAAATACTGTATTCCTTGTTGTCTTCAAAGGCCAGCGTTTGATGCAGCGTATTTCCAAACAAAAGATTCATCTCAAGAATATCCCATTGCAGGTTGATGGAAAAAGGCTCACCGGATATGGGATCAGTAAAGAGGTAGATACTCGTATCCCCGTTGAGCCAGGACATAGCCTGGCTTACGGCATCCAGCTCCTCCATGCCTGGTATAGCTGCCATGTAATGGCAAATCTCCTGTATAAATTTAATGAGGTCAAGATTAATGAACATGAAGGGGCAGCTTCCATGCGTGTAAAGCCGCTGCTCATTTGAAATCCACTTCTGATAAGTCTGTATATTTGGAATGGTAATCCACCCGCTGATCCCTATCAGACTGTAAAAGATTGGCGGGAATTGCATGGGCCAGCCAATTGAATCATGCAGAAAATAGATAGAATCAATGACAGTGCTTCCGGTTATAGGGTCAGTGTGATAAGCTACCCAGGGGATGACATATTGGTTATGCACCAGATCAACAAGGAAAATATTGAAAGTGTCGAGATTTACATTCATGGGTGGGAAGATGTGAATAGTATCCCACGTAATATTCAACGGATCCAGCGGGTTTGAATAGATTATATCCGCATGAGCCTGGAAATCCATATTTATAAACAACTGTATCTTGCCCGCCGTTGGCCACGCCGCAGTAATATCCCAGTTATCGTAGTCGGTGGGATGAACCACAGTGTCCTGCTCCCTGTATTTTGAAGGAATTGTAACCCAGGCACCATTTGTAAATGAACCATTGGGTGGAAAATTCATAGTGATCTTGGTGGGATAATTCACTTTCACAGAGCCACCGCTCCATCCAACCATTTCAAAGACCATTTGAAAATCAATGTATGCACCATAATCAAAGATGGCGCCTATTGAATCAGTCAAAGGCCAGGGCAGGTTGTAAACGTAAGAATACTGCCCGTTGTAAGGGCCAATTGTAAAATCTACAAGTGTATCTATTTCATTTATGCTCCATGCACTGGAACCGGAACCCCACATCCCGACAGTGTCGGAATGCCATGGAACATCGTGTATCACGGTATTCTGAGAATATCCATGTACAACTGGAAAGAAAAAGAATAGAAAAATGAAATGAAGTAGATATTTTTTCATCTGATTATCTATAAGGTAATTTTGGGCGCAAGGTAATAATAATTATTTTACTGATACAATTTTTTTTTAAAATTTTATTAACAATCGGACGATAAATTTAAAATATAGTTGCCGGGCTATGTTTAAATGACTTATTGCAAGGTTTTCAATTTTCTGTTGAAACCCTCTATTTTTCGGCTTTTTTATCTTTAAACGCGCTGTCAAATTCTTTTTTGACGTAATCAACGTTCAATGGTTTTGCTGCAAGCACGTGTTTGTTGTCCATAATATATAAGGACGGCAAAGACCAGGTATCATACAATTTTGGAATTTTACCCTTGAAGGCCAAAGTGTCAATAACATTTGTCCATTCCGGCTTTAGCTTCCGCAGTGATGCTTTCCATTGTGCTTCATTGGTGTCAAGTGCTACTGCATAAATCCTAAGCCCGTAATCTTTGTATTTTGTATAAAGTTCATTCAACTGCAGAACGGCATCTTCAGAATTTTTCGCACCGGATGTCCACAACAGCAGCAAGGTGATGGTTGACTTCACTGAACCAAGATTTATTTCTTTTCCGGTGGTGTCCCTCCCACTTATATCAGGGGCATTTTGACCTTTTGCAAGACTCTTGATAAGTTTGATATGATTTTTATAGCCGGCCAATTTTTCCGAAGAGATCATTGTCGTGTCTTTCGATAAATAATCATCAAAAAGTTTTACGAAAACATCTTCAAGCTGCGTCTTTGCATAAATATCAAACAGCAGAGAAAGCGTGTATTTATAAACACTTTTATTTGCAGAGGCCTTTTTCAATATCATGTCATTGGCGATATTGAAACCCGTAACATTTCGTGGCATTGCAAGCTTTTCGATATAATAGCTGACCGTTCTGTAGAGAAATTCTGTGTGGATCATTGCTGAGTCAGCAAAATCAAGATTGTCGAAAAAATGTACAAGAAGAAATTCAATGTCATTATTATACTTTACAATTGTGGGGTGATTCAATTGCCACAGATTAAGATTTGGTATCAGCATTGCTTTAATTACCTTCGAAACAAACAGTGAAGAGTCGCGGCTGATAATACTGTCAGCATATTGCTGTATCCTGAAAGTAACGCAACCTTTAACAAAACTTGATCTTTCTTCAGCAACAGGATTTTGTTTTTTAGTTGTCTCAGGTTTTATGATCCTCAGCACTGTTGCAAGCTTAAAAATTTCCCGATTCTTAAAATGCAAATAATTATAGTAAGTTTTATTGTCCTCCCCTTTCAGGACTTTCATGCTGTCAGTAAGCATGGGCGAAGAAGTTTCCAGTTCAATATCTTTATCCCTGTCAACAACAAAATCAACATAGGCGCTGTCGGTCATAAAGATCCTGTAGATACCTATAGGGAGTGAAGGAAATTTGAATTCAACTGAATTTGCCTTCATCTTTTTTGCACCAATAACATTCAACTTCAACCCGGAAACCGAGCAGAAGAAAGCCTGTTTATAATCACTGTTCTTCACCGTGAATTTTACTGATACCTGCGCTTTGGTCATGGTAATTCCAATGACCAACAACAATGCGAGAACTTTTAAAATCTTTTGCATAATACTGAAATAATACACTGCAATTTTAAACAATTATATTGACATACAAATGCTATTTAATAAACAAAAAAAGAAAAGTTCATTTTTTTCATAGCGAACCACGAAGACATTGAGAGTAGAAAGTAATATTGATCCGATGCATTTTGAAATATTAAAACAAAAGTCCTGCCCCAACCCAGATATTGCAGGCAATTCAACAATCACAGAATGCCTTCATCAGGGGATCATATTGGCATAATAATTAATAATTCCTTCCTCCAAAGCTTTCACTGAATGTTCATCTTCAATAATCGCTTTCTTTGCCAACAGAAATTTCACTCCTTCTTTAACTATTCTTTCAACATCACCTGTAAGAATGTTGCCTTCAATTTTATCAAGAGTTATTTGAGTAAGTTCATTCAATTTTGATTTTTCAATGGAATAAGAATTGTCTTTCATAACTCTGCAGAATATTTGATTGGGCAACAATTTCACATTCTGTTTCCATGAATGAACAACATTTTCGGTGATTGATTTGATGGAATCTTCTGAATCCAGTGAACTGTCAATTTCAATGGGATCGCAAAAATTGATATAGACTTTCTTGATCCGCGTAACATAATCACTCACCCAGAACCTGCTGCCTTTCTTTGAGAAAAACTCATCTTCAGGAACGCTTTCAAATGACAAGGCCATCGGAACAATCACTACCTGATATCTTTTTAAAGTTGGCACTTTCAATGCAGTCTCCAATAATCCTGTCTGCAGGCTACCGATAGCTCCATTTCTGCTTCTTGTTCCTTCTGCAAAAATCAATGAGTTGATACCGTTTTCCAGCAAGAAAGATGAGTATTGTTTCAAAACTTCAAGGTACAGAAAGTTTCTTTTTTCTTCCCTGTCAACAGTGTAGGCGCCGAGACTTTTTAAAAGAAAATTGCTAAAATAACTTGTGATCAAATTGATACCTGCTGCAAAACGCGGCGCCGAAAGATCATTAAAAGCAAGCGCCCAGCTAACCCATATTGAGTCAGTATTGCTTTTATGCATGGGCATGTAAAGCACAGTATGGGTTTTTGCGAGACTTTTAATTTCATCCAGTTTTTCACCTTCAACAACTATTATATCCCTGGCATTTTTAAAAACAAATTCACGTTTGAACCTGTATCTGAATTTGAAAAAGGCAATAATGAAAGTCCTGATAAATTCATTGATCCTGAAACTAAAATTATCTGCAATCTCGCCGGCATATACATCACAAAGTTTTTCCACTGATTTTTTCAGTGCAAAATCAGAATTAGAACGGCTCACTTCTTTCCAAAGTTTAATCTGTGTGCCGAGCCTGTGTTTTTCTTTTAATGATTTTTCACTTGATTTTTTCCGTGTTCGTTCTTCCAGGCTAATGATCACTTTGGGTGCCCAGTTCTTTATACGACGAAGCAATTCTTCATTGTTCTGTAACTTTTTAAAAGTTCTTTTTGAAATTACCTCATAATATTTTTGTCCCTTCACCTTTTCCAGACCTTCAGGTTTCTCCCTGTGCTGAACCTTACTTTCTCTCAGAATCTCTTCCGATTTTTGCGGGTTCTTGATAATATCAACTAAAATATAGGGGTCTTTTTTGTTGGCAAGAATATCATATACCGCCCTGAATAAAGGCGGATCGAGATTGTGTTTTTGACACAATAAAATAATTGGCTTAAGAGAGTAACCGCCTTCAACAAGATAACCCGACTTTTTCAGTTCCCTGTAAATTGTAAAATCGGGATTTAACAGGGAATATATGCTTTCCTTAATGTTCAATGCTTTTCTTGAAAACTTTCCCTGCGAAACAATTTCAATTCCATATCTGCGGTTACGGCTGTGTTTGCTGACAGAAGTTGTTATTAAGTCACCAAGGCCGCTGACCCCATAAATAGTATCCTTTGCAAAACCAAATTTACGTCCAATTTCATTAAGTTCCTTCATTGCCTCAACAATGAAAGCGCCTAAAATATTATCGCCGCAGCCATCAAGCGAAACCAGCATTCCGGCTGCAATTGCTAATGGATTTTTAAGAGTCCCGACAAATTCAACACCCTTGACATCATAGCTTGTCACACACTGAATATAGGTGGTAAGCAAAAGATCAGAAAAAAACAACTGAAGGTTTTCACTTTTGGAAGCTACACAAAGACAAGTCTGATAACGTGCACTCACTTCTTCCGCATGGCTGGGACCGTAAATAACGGCGATCTTATTTTTATATAATGGCAGATGTTGCTCGATCACATCCGTCATTGTAAAAATATTATCCTTTTCCAGCACAAAGCCCTTGGATAAGCAGGCAATTTTAAAATCCCTGTTACCTTCTAATAAAACCGAGATCTTTTCGCACACTGACGAAACCGCTCTTGAAGGAACTGCAATGATGATCACCTCGCTCTTGGCTACACTTCTTTCAAGTTCACTGACACCAATAATATTTTCACTCAGCGTGACGCCGTTTAAGTATGATTTGTTGGTGTGTTTAGAATTTATTTCATCAGCGATTGCAGATATGTTAGAATAAAGGTAAATGTTTTTTTCAGGATATTTTTCAGCCAACACTTTTGCGATCGTTGTTCCCCAGCTGCCGGCGCCAATAATTAATATCTCAAATATTTCCATAGTGTTTGTGCTTAACCAATCTGAAGATGCAAGAATTTAGAAAAAAATTGTACTATCAGCAATGCGAAGATTTCAGGCGCACCGAATGAAGTAATGGGCAATAACACATAACATTTCCAAACTCCATTTGCATGATCATGGTTTAATAATTTACAATTTTACACAATTGAATCAGGATGCAAAAATAGACAAACAATCCATGTTTTAAAAATTAAAAATATTAAAGTTTGAAAGAAATTCAAATGATAACACAACAGGAGGCATGAAATGCGGTAAAAAACTTTCCTGAGATAACTCAGAACAATTCTTTTCTTATGGTGAAGAATTTAAAAAAAACGGCAAAAGTTGCAATAACAATATCAGTTGGCTAAAGAGTAATTTTATTGATCTCATTAATGAATTCGATCATTTCATTTAGCATCAATTCAACTTCAGTCAATGAAAATTCCACAAAGCGTCATAATCACCCTTGGTTCTATTCTAATAAGCATTTCGCAGAATTTTTCCAAACTTTACATCAACTAGCTTTGTTGAAACAAACTCTTTGTTAAACCAGCCGATCAACTGGGCATGTTTTGAAGTTTCATACTTATGCTTTAAAGCAAGAGCAGAAAGAGCGTAATACATACCATAATAAATACGGTTCACTGCCACAGTCAATTTATCAGATAATATTAAAAACCTGGCTAAATCAATAGTATTTGAAGCTTGTGATAGCCTGTATTTAATTAAAGAATCTCTGTCATCATCGTTGATCATGCACGATAACCTTTCTCTATAGCATAAATAAAAATTGGTTGTTTTCCCCTTAAAGTTGCAAATTCATCTTCACTAATAACATGGGTATCAGTAATGATATTGTATTTCAAATCTATTTCGTAACATAGATCTGAAATCAACCGTTCTTTTTCCCAACCAACTTTCTTTTTTAAAATTATCAGAATATCGTAATCAGAATCAGCTCTAACATTATCCAAAGTTCGGGAGCCAAACAAAACAATATCCTTCAGATCATCAGGGAAATTTATTCTGAGTAATTTATTCAAATCAAGCAAAATTATTTTGTTGCTTACCTTCATCGTATTATTCTGTTTGTACAAAAATAATAATTTTTCTCAACAAATGAGATTTTAGAATTTAGAGAAATGGGAAAATCAGAACGAATATTCTCTTACCAAATTCCAAGTACTAATCCGCAAATTGAGAACAAAAAGATATACATTCCAGCATCAATGGCCAGCAATTTTAACGAACGGTTGGCGAACAGATATGTTCCACCCATTGCAGGTAATATCCATATTAAAGATACAAACAAACCAAATAGGAAACCATTCACTCCCCCTTCTCCTGAAACAACTGCGCTTATTCCGGCAACTGCCAAAAAATGCAACAATGCTGTTCCGCCAAAAATCAAAGGAGCGTTTATTTTTAAGGATTCATTGTTTGGATTATTTTCCTGTTTCCAAAATTTCCCAAATATAAACGGGCTGTGCCAAAACGCCCCAAAAGCAAAAGAAAAGATTGTCATTACTATCACCGGAAGCCAGTGTATATTCTGAATCAAATTTGATAAATTCATTTTCTAAATTTTAAGTATTCTGGTTATGCAGAAGTTTTATGTCGCCGGAATATTTACACATTTAGTGCTTTGGTAAATCTTACTGTTATAGCAAAAGTATGTATAATTATCACTCTATCAAAAATTCCTTTTGCAAAAAATTCAGCTATGCCTTTAGCAAAACGTCAATATCGAATTTCTTCATCTGCATGAATGCTTTCATTACCTTTTCTGATTTTAAAGGATCTGTCATTAATTTTGGAAGTATGGAAGGGGTGACCTGCCATGAAAGCCCGAATTTATCTTTCAGCCATCCGCACATACTCTCCTCACCTCCTTCTGTCAGTCTGCTCCAGTAATAATCAATTTCTTCCTGTGTTTCGCAGAAAACCTGCAATGAAAATGATTCATTAAATTTAAAAAGAGGACCACCATTCATTGCAGTAAATTGTTGGCCATTGATATTGAAAGCCACTGCCAGCACAGTTCCCTCTTTTTGTCCGTGTATTTCATATCCTTCCTTGCCATAACGACTGATGCTTTCAATCTTTGAGTCTTTAAAAACTGAAGTATAAAAATTTGCTGCTTCTTCGGCTTGTCCATCAAACCAAAGGCAAGGTGTAATTTGATTTTTCATAGTTGTTATTGTTTATGCTGTTATTAAATGTTATTTTGTTAAAGGGTTCAGACGTATAAGGTATAAGATAAAAAAATAATTTACCATTCATAAACTTTTCACCTTAAACAATACACCCATTTCTCATTGATATCTGTTATTTCAATCGCAAAGCTTCCGCATACTTTTTAAAGTTATCCAATATAGACTGCCATCCCCGATTTTGCATTTCGTAGGAATTGATAGTTTCTGCTTCAAAGGTTTCTTCAATATTAGTTGATTTGCCATTCGCTGCAAAAGTAGTCTTTACTTTTCGGCCATCATCCAGAACAATTTCCAAAAGTTCACAGATCTTTACTTTTTCGTAAACACCGCTAAAGTCAAAACCCATACTTCCATCTTTGGCTTCCATCCGTGAAAGGAATTTGCCGCCTTCCTTCAAATCATTTTTCGCCCATGGTGTGTGCCAATCTTCGTTGGCATAATTCCATTGGGTAATATGTTCAGGACTTGTCCAGAATTTCCAGGCTATTTCAACAGGTACATTGACGGTAGCTTTCACCGTTATCAATGTTTTTTCTTTTGGTTCCATGATAAAATCATTTTAATTTCTCATTGCAGTTAAACATCCATTGTACGCCAAATTTATCAAAACAGCTTCCATAATATGAACCCCAAAACATATCCTGTAGTTTCATGGTCACTTTGCCTCCTTCTGACAGCAGTTCAAATAAATTTTTGGTCTCACTTCTTGTATCCGGTTCAAGGCAGATTTGAACATTGTTTCCAAAATTCATCTTAAATCCGAAAGACTCTGGAGCATCGGAACCCATTAAAATATGACCTCCGAGTATAGGCAATTCAACATGCATGACAAGGTCTTTATCCTCGTCAGCCAAATGTGGCATGCCATCATGCGGTGGAAAATCTTTAAATCTGCTGATCTTTTCGCCGCTGAATTGTCCTCCAAAAACTGATTTGTAAAAATTAAAAGCCTCTTCTGTATTGCGGCTAAAATTAAGATAAGTGCTTACTCTTGACATAATATTTGATTTAAATTGTTAGTATTTATTATTGGGAAAAGCTGAATTTTGTGATTCCCGATAAAAGTGATCTGAATTAATTTTCTTAATGAATTCACTATTCATTTCTGCAAAAATAATATGGTAATGAAGGAATTCTCTGACATTTTTAGTTAAAATTGTGAATACAAAATTCAATTCACTACTGCTGACATAAAGTAATCCTTTGACCACAAGTTTTTAAACAATACACAGATTGAACAAACCAATTTACCGTTCTGAAAATTGACATTTGATTCATATTGTCATTAAAAAGTATCTATATTCAAGCGATCAAATTCCCGGAAATCCTGCCATTTGCAAATCCGGCAAAGAGAGAATATCCGTTAAATTAATTTGAACATTATTTACCAAAGACAAAAAATATTTACTTTTACAAAAAAATTATTAATAACTAAATTCAAAATTATCATGAAAAAACTCTTATTCTTTGCAGCAGCAATAGCATTTGCAGCTCTTACCGCCTGCTCAGGTGGTGGTAAAAAAAATGGCAGCACCGATTCAACAAAATCAAAAGACTCAACATCAGCTAAAGCTCCTGTAGGCACCGGTATGTATAAAATGAAATCAGGTATCATTGAACAAACAATGACTGAAATGGGTATGACTTCAAACATAACAACATGGTTTGATGATTATGGCAACAAGCGCGCTACCGAAACCAAAACTGATATGGGAATGGTTAAAATGGACAAAATGAATCTCGTTAAGGAGGGCTATGATTACTCATTTGATGTGATCAAGAAAACAGGAACCAAGACAAAAATCCCTGCTATGGGTGATAACAAAAACATCAATTTCAACAACCTTTCAGATGAAATGATGAAACAAATGAAAATATCCAAACTCGGAACAGAAGTGGTAATGGGCAAAACATGTGATAAATATTCAATGGATGATGCTACCATGAAAACCAAATCTACCTTCTGTGTTTGGAATGGCATTCCAATGAAAACCGAAATGGAAGTGATGGGAATGAAAGTAACCACAATAACAAATAAACTTGAAGAAAACGCTTCAGTTCCTGCTGATAAATTTGAGATTCCTGCCGATGTAAAAATTACGGATCTCGGAAAATAAAAGTGTCTAATGTTTAAAGTGTCTAGAGTGTCTAAAGTACTTGAGTGTCATAAGTACTTTAGACACTTAAGCACACTATAGACACTTTAGTGCACTTTACTTCAATTTCCTTCTTCGAAGTCTTAATGAATTAGCCACCACAATCACATCAGAAAACGCCATGGAAGCCGCGGCTATCATAGGATTCAGCAAGCCGACACATGCAATGGGAATTGCAATGATGTTGTAAATAAAAGCCCAGAAAAGATTTTGTTTTATTGTAACAAGTGTCAGATCGCTCACTGACCATGCCTTTGAAATGAGGTTCAGATTGCCTTTCAGCAAAATTACCTGGGCTGACTTGATGGCAATCTGTGTGGCATTGCTCAAAGAAACCCCAACTGTTGACCTTGCAAGTGCTGGTGCATCATTGATGCCATCACCTACCATTGCTGTATCACCACGCGATGTAAATTCTTCAACGATCTTCAATTTTTCATGAGGCAGCTTTTCATAATAGACTTCTTCAATCCCTATCTTTTTTGCGAGTGATTCGCATTTCGATCTTCTGTCACCACTCAGTAAAACTGATTTTATCCCGTGTTTTTTAAGGAATTTCACAGTATCTGCCGCATCTGATTTTATTTCATCTTCAACATCAAGCCAGGCAATCAGTGTATCATTTTCGATCAGATAAACTGTGTGTTCATCATCTTTCGTGAGGTGTTCTGCAACATGAAACGATCCGGCTTTATAAACATTACCAGCCTCGTCTGTAGCTTCCATTCCCATGCCTTTTTGTTCTTTCACCTGTTTGAAATCAACAAGTGCCGCTCCTTCAAAAGTTGCGATGATTGATTTGGCAATAGGATGTGAAGAATGTTTTTCAAGGCTTAATAAAATTGACTTTGATTTTTCTAGTTTTCCATCGAAAGCATGGAATTTTTTCACTTCAAAATTACCGGTTGTAAGTGTTCCTGTCTTGTCAAAAATTACAGTTTTTACCCCTGCAAATTTTTCAAGAGTACTGCCTCCTCTGATGAGAATTCCATTCCTGGCCATCCTTCCGATTCCCACAACTACTGCTGTAGGTATGGCTAATCCGAGTGCGCAGGGACATGCAATCACAAGGACAGCGATACAATGCATCAGGGCCGGTTGGAATGACAGCCCAAAAACAAAATAAGAAAGAACAAAAGTGAGAATTGCGATGCCTACAACAAGTGGAACGAATATAGCAGAGATTTTGTCTGCAAGGTTTTGCATCCGTGGTTTGTCCTGCTGTGCTTTTTTAACCATTTCAATGATCTGTGCAAGTACTGTTGCAGATCCTACTGCTGTTGTTTTCATCTTTACACTTCCCATCATAAGCATCGTGCCACCAATCAAATGAGCGCCTTCCTCTTTGTCAACAAGAATACTTTCACCTGAGATCATTGATTCATCAGCACTCCCATAGCCCCAATAAACATCCCCATCAACAGGAATTTTATCACCTGTATTTATCAATATCCTGTCATCTTTATGAATGAGTGACGCATCAATTTCTTCAATGGTATTTTTGGCATCGTTGGTAATTCTCTTCGCCTTTGCTTTCTGAAGCTGCACAAGGTCATCAATGGCAGAAGTTGTTCTTTTGACAGAACGATGTTCAAGTAAATTCCCAAATAGTATGAGAGTGATAATCGTTGCAGAGGTTTCATAAAACTGGAAATCGTGTCCCAGATTCTCAATTGTTCCGTAAAGACTATAAATAAAGGCAGCCGACGAACCAAGAATAATCAGCACATCCATATTGGGAACTCCGCTCCGCAGAGAATGATATGCGCTTCGTCCAAAATGCCACACTCCAATTGAAAAAACAGGAATCGTAAGGATCAACTGAAAATATGGATCATGAAACAAATGAAATGGAAGCATCATGGCAATCAGCAAGGGCAAGGTAAAAATCAGAGAAATGATAAACTTTACTTCTATTGAAAAAAAATCTTTCTTGTCACGTTCGCCATTTTCAACCACATGGTAACCCATAGCATGGATTCTCTCTTTGGCTTTTACCAGCCGGAGTTTGTCAACTTCGGCAAAGGTCACTTCATTTGTTGCAAAGCTTACATCAACATTCTGAAAGCCGTCCTTCTCCAATTGCTTCCTTATACCAAGAGCACAATTGGTGCAATTCATACCCTCTACTTTCAGCACCACTTTTTTTATACCAAAATCTTCCATAATCAAGTCTTGTAATGCAAAGGTACGAAGAAAAAGGGAAGGATACAGTGGGTTAGTTCATCGTCAGTTGTTTGTTCAATGTTTAACGTTCAAGGTTTCTCTCAGCAATTTCTATCTTCTGATTTCTCTTATCATTCTTTTTACTAAATTTGCGGACAGTAATAAGTAAAATATGAAAAGAACAGATCTGAGTATTTTAAAAATGTACAGTCATTTACTGGCTGCTTTGTTGTTTGTATTCGGGATGGGGACTTCATGTGATTCCAATAAAGACAGTTCTACTGTTGCAGGAAATGGCTCACCTTATGCAAAATTCAAAATCAAAGGAAATGTCAAATCCGACAGCACAAATGCAAATATAGCTGCCATTAAAGTATTGTCACCAAAAGATTCTACCATGACAGATTCTTCAGGTAATTATCAATTGGAAATAGAATCCTACCCGGCAGGACAGACTTTCATGGTTCATTTTGTTGATGCGGACGGTAACCTGAATGGCGCTTTTCATACCAAAGACACAGTTGCAACTTTCACCAATCCACAATATATTGATGGTGATGGAAGCTGGTACGAAGGTGAAACGAGCACACAATTAAACGTTAAACTAAAACCAGAATAGAACCAAAATTGCAGTGAAAAAGAAAATTATTGCCGGGATATTATTGGGTGCCATTGCAGGCGGCATAGATATAACACCAATGATCATTCAGAGACTTACGTGGGATGCCAACATTTCAGCATTCTGCATGTGGATCATTGCAGGATTTTTTATTGCTACCTCAACTTTAAAAATTAATGCTTTTCTAAAAGGAGTCTTGATTTCATTTCTCTGTCTGACACCATCTGCAATTTTAATTTCATGGCAGGAACCAATAGCACTTTTGCCAATTGCATTGATGACTTTGGTCCTTGGATTTTTGTTAGGAAAAATGATTGAGATATTCACCAGGGAAAAGCAGTAAAATAAAAGTCCCAAGTCCCAAATTCCAAATTCCAAAATTCAAATTCCAAAATTCAAATTCCAAGGCTTCCCTTCTTGGAATTTGAGGCTTGGAGTTTGGGGCTTTGAATTTTCTTAACTATAAATTGTAACAACCAGCTTCCTGCTTCCTCCATTATTTCTGAATTCACAAAAATAAATTCCCTGCCAGGTGCCAAGATTTAACTGATGATTGGTGATGGGAATGGAAACAGAATGCCCTATAAGAGATGCTTTCAAATGTGCCGGCATATCATCATCACCTTCGGAATCATGAATAAAATAAGGGCTTCCATCAGGGATCAGTCTGTTGAAAAACGCTTCAAAATCTTTCCGAACAGTGGAATCAAAATTTTCATTAATGGTCAAACCTGCGGAGGTATGTTTGATAAAAACACTCATCATTCCCTTGTCAGGCAATGCAGGCAATTGTTTTAATATAGCATCTGTCACCAAATGGTATCCTCTTTTAAAGGGAGGAAATAAAATCTCTGTTTGCTGTATCATATTTTTTTCTTCAAAATTAAACAAGATTTTTCGCTCAGGAATAATTTATGAATCTGTAACATTTTTTTATCTACTTTTGAATATTCAGAAAATCTATCTTAAAACTTTTCATTATGACGATGCCAGCTTTGTTTATCGGACACGGGTCTCCAATGAATATCATACTTGACAATGATTATACACAGCACCTGCAAAAACTAGGTAAAGAACTGCCGCGGCCAAAAGCCATTTTGGTTATTTCAGCACACTGGCTAACTGACAGAACATACGTCAGCTCTTCTCCCCATCCGGAAACTATTTATGATTTTTATGGTTTCCCTGACGAATTATACAAGCTGACATACCCATGCAAGGGTTCACCGGAATTAGCCAATGAGATCATCACTTCTTTAAAACATTATGACATTAAAGCCGACGATCAGTACGGTCTTGATCATGCTTCCTGGGCTGTTTTAAAACATCTCTATCCTGATGCAGACATACCGGTAATAGAGATGAGTCTTGACATTCGCAAATCTTTCCAGTATCATTTTAATCTGGGCAAAGAACTTGCTTTTCTCCGGGAACAAGACATACTCATTATAGGCAGCGGAAACCTTGTTCACAATCTGAGAAATGTTGATTTTAATGATAACGCACTTCCTTTTGAGTGGGCCAAAGAAGCAGATGAAATTTTCAAAAAACTTTTAATGGAAAAAGAATTCTCAAAACTAATTTATCCTGACAGCTTAGGCGCATCAGTAAAACTGGCTATTCCAACAGCAGAGCATTACATCCCTATGATCTATATTATCGGTATGCAAAGTGAAAAAGATAAACTTTCATTTACTTATGAAGGCATTCAAAACGGGTCAATGTCAATGAGAAGTTTCATGGTTGGTTAGAACCAGTCCTTTTGTATTCGTTGTTGTTCAAAATTTATCATTCGATGATGTATTGAACAATTCCAGGTTTTACTTTTCTGCCTCTTTATTTTCAATTCCCAAACCTCGGGTTTACCACATTATTGTAAATAGAACCGAAAGTGTAAGTAAGACCAATGCTTGCATAATAGCTGTATTGTGAAGCAAGTTGTCTTTGTTGGGTGAGTATTTCCTGCTCTGTGGCACCTGCTTTTGCCAGGCTCAACTGATCGTGGATCAGATAAGCATTGCCATACAAATTTAATGACAAACCTTTAAATATCCTGATGTTGAACGTAGCACTCAGGCCGAGACTGTTTTTTGAAAGATCGTGAAAATATTGATCGCCATAAAGACTTGCCGAAATATCACCCCAGGTTTCAACAACTTTATAGGCAATTGTGAGCTGATGCACAAATAAATTTTCACGAACTTTATTATAAATAGTGGTATCAACATAATCCACGTGCTCACCTCCTATCTCATATAGAAACCTTAATTGCCTGCGCGTAGATTCGCTGTATTTGTATAGGTCATACTCTATGGCAGGGGACATCATATACCGTAATTTTTGGTTACTATAGGTTGATGATGTAATGTGCGCAGTACCTCCCAACGACCAATGTTCACCAAGACTTTTCACATAAAGCACATTAAAACTTTTCGAATTTGACAGACTTGTTACAGTTGTAGTGTCGTCAATTTTGTAGATACTTTTATTGTAGCTGTATGAAGCAGAAATATTGAGTTTAAGTTTTTCCGTAACCTTAGAAGCCTCCAGATAGGAATAAAGATATTTAGTTTTCAGAGAAGCCTCGCCACTAAAATATCCACTGCCATTGATATTAAAGATCCAGCTTTTCCATGGATCTACAACTTTATTGGTTTCTTCAGTACTTTCATAATTTATTGAAATATTTTTTGCCAGTGGAGTCTTTGCCACATAAGGCATCAGGCCGAGTTTCAGCATTTGGTTTCCAAGTTTTCTTATCTCATCATCTGTGCTTGTCGGAAGTGTGTTGATTTTTAAAGTATCGTTTTTCCCTGTGAATTCTTTCTGTCCTATAAAGTAAAATGAATACTCTCCTCCCCCACTCCCTGTGGTCATGCCTGTCACCAGCACATACAACTGAGCATCGTTTTTATCACGCACATAATTTATAAAGGTGATTTCTTTTCGCACATAATCCATGTCACAGTATGGACAATTCAGGTACACGTTTAAAGCGTATTTCCGTAGGCTGTCCTTATGCAAACTATCAGCCTTCAATGTTTGCTGAGCATTTGTTATGAATGATCCAATAGCTAAAAACAGCATGATCAGTATCCCGGTCGTCAATATCTTTTTCATAAAACCGAATTTGAGTTCACGAATATATGAATATAACGTGAAAAAAATGGAATTATTGTATTACTTCGGAAAATTTTATGAAGGAATCTTGTAAACACCTGCTTCTCCATGCAAAATAAGGAGAAAAAATATTGAGGGCATCCTTAATCATTAAAAGCAACCACTTAGAACACCAGGTGCACAAAGCTACACCTGGAAAATACTTAGTGTTTCTTTGTGTACTCAGTGCTCTTAGTGTTAGGAAACAATATCAAAATTTCAAACTCAATCCAACCATGAAATTCCTTCCTGCCTGTGGGAAATAGTAATTTTCATCAATCAATCTTCCACCATAAAAATATGAGTAGGTCCATCCGTTAGATTCGTAGAGTTCATTAAGAACATTATTGACGAGCAGTGAAAATTTGATCTCTTTTATAAAATGTGTTTTGATCGAATACGACAGCATCAGGTCATTCACAAAATAGGAATCAATGGCTCTGTCTGCATTGGAAGTATTATCCAAATACTGCTTTCCAACCAATTTCGACATCCATGAAACAGCAAGATTTTTCAAAAGCTTATACTCAACCATTCCTCCTGCAACAACTGCCGGCGAAAAAGAAATATCAGTGTTATGATGCTGCACCGACACCTGTGCAGTGCTATCCCAATCATCAAGGTATTCTGTGAAATTTTTAATTTTATTTTTACTCAAGGAAATATTTGCCTGAATGTCCAGTTTATCAATCGGCTTTACTCCTGCTTCAAGTTCGATGCCCATTCTGGAGCTTTTGTCAATGTTCACCCTGTTGTATGCTCCCACATCATTGATCTTTCCTGTCAGCACCAGTTGATTTTTGTAATACATGTAATAGTAATTTGCATTCAGCATCCATTTGCCTGCTTTATGTGAATAACCAGCTTCGATGTTTTGCAAATTCTCCGGTTTTGGACGGTCTGTTGGAATTGATTGAACATAATCACCTCTGCCCGGCTCTTTGTTTCCGACTGCATAGGAAGCATAGAATGAATTGGTGTTATTCATCATAAAGTTGATGCCTGCTTTTGGATTCAGAAAATTCAATTTTGCATTCTGCTGCACATTCTGAAGGTATTCATTAAATCCTAAAAAGGAATAGTAGATCGTTCTATACTGCACATCGCCGTAGAGACTGATCTTTTTCGTCAACTGATAATTCAGCTTGCAGAAAATATTCACATCATTTTTTCTTGCAGTATCATCATAATATTTTAAGTCGGGAAAACTATTGCTTGCATATTGCACCCATGTCACCATCCCATAATGCGCACCCAGATAGCTATTGGCAGCGCCGCCGATCACAGCCTGTATCTTTTTATGATTGTCATAATTTACTGAATAAGTAAAACCAT